>JBKJLJ010001075.1:0-5178 GCA_046597015.1 Bryobacteraceae bacterium | reverse complement strand
GTGGCCGCTATTTCACCGTTACCGGCAACCGCTGGCTAACTTCGACGATGGAAATTCACGAGTGCCAACACGCAATTAATTGGCTTCAAACTCTGAAGCCAAAGGTGGCCAAGAGTGAACCTGCGTTTGTTCCACGGAACGCCACCAGCACGGCGTTCGACATGGAATCGTTTATTTCACGGAACAACATCAGCACCAAACCGCCTAGGCCGGGTGGTGATGGTGTTGGCGGCACCCAGTGGGACTTATATTGCTGTCCTTTTCAACCAGACTATGCCGGTGCGAACGCACACGTTGGCGTCAACACATCCGGGGCCGCACGGTATCAATGTTTCTGCGGGGATCACGGGCCGAAAACGTGGGCGGAGTACAAAGCACAGATCGGGGCTTTACAGCCGGAACCGACACCGATATATGTGACCCAGAAAGGCAAAGCTGGTGACGCTGCACCGGAGCCTGAGCCGGAACAGAAAGCTAACGAGAAAACCACCCCGATCGATGACCGCAAATGGCCGGAGCCGCTGGGCGATGCCGCGCTCATTGGCGTTGTAGGGGAAGTGGTGCGGCGGCTCGCTCCGAATACTGAAGCTGACCCGGCCGCTATCCTGTTTCAATTCCTTGCAGCATTTGGCAATGTCATCGGACGCGGGCCGTATTGGCGCGTCGGAGCGACGAAGCATTACACAAACCTTTACATGGTGATTGCCGGGGATACGGCGAAGGCACGAAAAGGCACAAGCCAAGACGAGATACAGGGTTTGTACCGAGGCGTTGATCCAGACTGGGAACTTCGTATCCAGTCTGGCCTTTCAAGCGGTGAGGGCCTTATCTGGGCCGTCCGTGACCCGATCATTGAAACCGTCCCTGTGAAAGAAAAGGGGAGGCCTACCAAGTACGAGGAGGAGCAGACAGACGCCGGCGAGAAGGACAAGCGGTTGCTTGTTGTTGAGTCGGAGTTCGCAAGCGTCCTGGGTATGTGCGAGAGAAGCGGGAACACCCTTTCACCTGTAATTCGTAACGCCTGGGATGGAAAAATACTCGGTACGATGACGAAAACAAAGCGGGCAAAGTGCGGTGAACCGCACATATCGATTGTTGGTCATGTGACCCAAGAGGAGTTGGCCAGAATGCTTACCGATACGCAACTGGCTAACGGCTTCGCCAATAGGTTTTTATTCGTCTGTGCAAAGCGTAGCAACTGGTTGCCGTTCGGGGGCAACGAGGATATCGATTGGGCCGAAATCCGAGTCAGCCTGAGATCCGCGATGTTCAACGCACGCGAAACCAAGGAGATGTTAATGGATGCGGAGGCGCGGGAACTGTGGATTTCAGAATACCGCCGCCTTAGCCAAGGCGCGGGCGGGATCTTCGGTTTCGTCACAAATCGGGCTGAGGCGCAAACCCGGCGGTTGGCTTGCCTCTATGCGTTGCTGGATGAATCGGTGTTTGTTCGGGTTCAACATCTGCGGGCGGGGTTGGAATGCTGGCGGTATTCCGAGGACTCCTGCCGGTTCCTATTCGGTGATGCCATTGGTGACCCTACCGCCGATGCCATCATCGGTATCTTACAAGCCGCTCCCGATGGAATGACTCGCACCGAGTTGCGGGACCACTTCCAAAGACACCGCAAGGCGGAGGACATTCAACGGGCGTTACAGCTACTTCTGAAGTCGGGCCGGTTACGGTTTGAGCGGGAGGAAACGGCTGGCCGTCCAACTGAAAGATGGTTTGCTGTATAGAAAATACGGGGTAAAAAGCGTATTGAGGGGGCTTATGTCGCAACTACCCCACCCCTTTTTCGCTGGTTAAGTTGTTGATTCTAGGCTTATTGCACTTAACGCGCTTAACGCGCAATAAAAAAGACAAACAACGGTTTCGACGGCAGGTACTCCGCTCACAGAAGTACTGTCATGGTTCCGATAACGACCATTTATGTCTGCTCCTGGACGCGTTTTAGAAGCGTTTTCAGCGCCGGTCACAAGGCAACAAAGCGCAAAGGACTTTGCCGGTGCCGCGAGTCCTACAGGTTGTGATTTACATACAAATTTTCGCAAACCGAACGTTAAGCGCATTAACCCTGACTGCTACTCCCACAGGTTGTTCTGGTCGAAGGAGAATTTATGAACAAAACAAACTACAAGGCAAAAATAACAAGAACCTAAACGAGATCAGCCTGGCCGAAGCGTTCCGCATGACACATGATGGCGCGGTAAGCGCGGTAAGCGCGGTAAATATAAAACAAAGGACTTAACGGCGGATTTAACTGCGCGTTAATGCGCGGTAAGGGGGGGGTGGCGAGGAAATAGTCGCGCAGCTCGCGAGTACGGCGCTGCCATTTTATTGGCGCTGCCAACCAATTACCAAACAACCACCGCCGTGATGCCGGAAGGAAACACACATGGAAGCGATTTCACCCGCGCAATTGCCCATCAAAACCGGCATCCTGCCACGGAACTATCTCGCCTTAAAACCAGATGGTGTTTTTGATTAACGGTATCTTGGACCGGCTATCCCGGGAAGAAATACCGGACCCTGTTCACGGCCTTCATGTGTGGGCTAGCCGCCGACCCACGCTTCGGCCGGTACGTGGCTCACATTCAGGGACAAACTGCCGAGGTGATCATCCTCACGCTCGCCGCGGCACTGGCCGACGAGCTCGAAGGCAAGCAGCCGAACCCACCGCACCGAATTCGGGGGAGAACTTGACGACGCTGAGGGGCAGCCCGGCGGACAGACCGCGGAACTCGCTGACGAATTCTCATACGCTTCGGACCCTGCCGCCATCGCGTTCGCCCGCGATGTAGCAACCTATCAGTGTCTCCAGCCGCTCCTGGTTGTAGCAGTGCGCCGAGAGTTCACCACGGAGGTGCGCATGATCGACCTTGGCCTGCGATTAGCCGATGTGGAAAAATGGCAACTGCAGAGCGAGAACGTGCAGTACCAGTCTGACCCTACCGGCAATCTGCAGGAAAACGGCGCTACGGCGGAGGAAATCAAGTTCCTTTTCGAGTTTTCCGGCCGAGGTAAGCGGGTGGAGTTGAACGCATTCAACAGCGATCAGTTCGTCGAGTGGCTGGATTCCAAGCTGGTCGAACACGACGTTGAGAAAGTGATCCCCGACAATGACATTCTCGATAAGGCGTACCGCCGCGCCGCCGCCGTCAGGCGCTACCAGGAGATCATCGACAAAGCCGGCGAGAACATCGCTGCCTACGCCCAGGAGCTAAGTGTACCCGAAATGCTAAGCGCGCAACTGGCAGAAAGGCTGGCAAAGATCTACCGCTGGCCTGGGACGAGGCACTGGCAGGGCTGATCGGTGAGCAGTAGCAGAAGGGCCTATGAGGGCGACGTCCAGAGGGAGGAAGCCGAATGTGAATCGAACTGCAGGCTGACACGGATGCAGCGGGTGGAGTTGGAGGCCGGACCGTGGAAGTCGAGCGCGTCGCGGCCTTACCTGGGCTGACTCAAAAGAGTCGAATCCACACGATCCACAGACACAACGAAACAGTTCATCGCCGAAACCGATCACTTTATCCGTAGTACATCAGTGGAGGTGTAGCCTTGTCCATCGCTAGAGTAGTCGAAATTACCGCGACATCCGAGAAAAGCTTCGAGGATGCCATTCAACAGGGTGTCGCTCGCGCCGCCAAGACCATTCGCCTGATAAAGAGCGCTTGGGTAAAGGAGCAGGAAGTGAAGATCAAAGACCAAAAGATCGTCGGTTATAAGGTCAACCTGCTGGTAACCTTCGTACTCGAAGACCTGTAGGCCGATCTGCGCCTGGCTGGCTCAGCCCTCTAGGTCGCCTACCGCGCCGCCAGTCCCGCCTCGTAGGCCGCTTCTAGGGCCCGCTTGATGGTCTCGACCGAAAGGTCGTGGAAGTCGAGCGAGTCGCTGCCTTGGGGCACCAAGCTTTCTATGTCGAGGTACTTCGCGGCTATCTCGGCTACAGTCTGGTCTATTTGGTTGGCGGCGTTGGTCTGGGTGGCTTTCATCTTCGTGTCCTTGCATGACGATTAATGCCTCCGGGTGCCGGAGCATTGCAAGCGAAATCGGCGGACCCAAAAATAAATCTAAAAAGCTTCGGACAGTTTTCGGCGGGACCGCGTATATAGTATCGAGGCCGTTTTAGTTGCATGGATGTAGCGACAGGACTGGGGGCCATTCCCCGATCTCGCGGTAGTCGAGCGCGTCGCGGCCCTGCTCGGGCGGGCTTATAAGAAAACGAACACACGATCAACAAGCAGAATAAAGCCGCGCCAATATTCCTAGGCTGGGCAGTCGCCCCTATTCGCGGGCCGTATCCCGCCAACGAAAAACGCGGAAGCGGGTCGTGCACGCCTCGCAACGATACCGACTCACGAACAGACCAAATAGTCGATCCACCCAATTTTTTCGCGACGGTTTGACGAAAAAGGAACCGCACTTGGGGCACGTAGGTTTGCTGCCGGTCGGGTTGGCGGGATCAAATTTCACGGTACTCCGAACAGAAAAACTTTTGAATCGGGAAGCACCGTAGTTGTACATGCTGACGCGAGCGTGCTCGTGGCCGTTTCAGCGAGGAGATTTTGTTTTCTTCGGACACTTCGCCCTTCGACCGCGTGTATATCAAGCTATCATTGCCGTTCTTTCGGACAGCGAAATGCGCACCCGCTGAAGGCCCCACCACAAGGAAAGCCGCCAGGAAATCCCGGCGGCGCTCTGGAGACAATCGCGATGTTGACGCTACGAATCGAGACGGTAGGTCCGAACCCCATCGTCGCCGCGGAAGCTCTCGACCGCCAGCCCCATCTTCTGGAGCGTGCCGGCCATGAACCCGCGGACCGTGTGGGCCTGCCAGCCGGTGGTGGACATGATCTCGTTGAGGCTGCCGCCTTCGGGCCGACGGAGCAGGTCGAGTATTGCGGCCTTCTTGCTGCCCTCGCGGGCCGTGTGGACGTTCGCGGCGGAGGTGGCCTCCTTGGGTACCCTCGGCTTCCTTGCCGCGGCCTTGGCCGCCTCAGGCGCAGGTGTCGGTGTCAGGTCCTGGAGCTGCTTCCAGATGCGAGCCGCCGCGCTTTTGCGGTCGGTGAACTTCTTGACCAGTACGACACCGGTCAGGCTGTTCCAAACCTCTACGAGCCGGGCGGAAGGCCAAGTCGCGGCCAGCTTGGCGAGGTCCCGTTCGCTGGCGAAGAC
>JBKJLJ010000903.1:0-2506 GCA_046597015.1 Bryobacteraceae bacterium | reverse complement strand
TCAACGCCGGCAACGCCTCCGGATCCGGCTACTTCTCCGCCACCTACGCCCCCTTCAAGCTCAACCCTACCGCCACCGGCATCCCCAATACCTCCAATACCGACGGCCAAACCCGCCACGAAAGCCGCCTCAAATTCCTTCGAACCTTCGATGGCCCCCTCCGCGCCGAGAACAAGTCCTTCAGCGACTACGACGCCTTCTACAGCGCCGCCAACGGCATGATGTTCAACAGTGCCGTCACCAGCGCCTTCACGTACGCCACCGGCGACAGCACCCGCTACGGCAACAACGCCTTCGGCAACGCCTGCCTCGTCGCCAAGCAAGTTCTCGCCGCCAACCAAGGCACCCGCTTTATCCAAATCAACATCGGCAACTGGGACCATCACAACGATATTTACGGCACCGATACCCCCGCCGGCAATAACCTCTACACCCTCGGCAAGGCCTTCGACGATGGCGTCGGCACTCTCCTCGCGGACCTCGCCGCCAACGGCTCGCTGAAGGAAACCCTCGTCGTCATGGTCGGCGAATTTGGCCGCACCACCGGTCGCCTCTCCAACACCGGCGGCCGCGACCACTACCTGCAACAGTTCGCCGCCTTCGCCGGCGCCGGCGTCAAAGGCGGCCGTACCCTCGGCGCCACCAACTCCACCGGCAGCGATGTCGACAACGGCAACTACGGCTGGAAGGCCAATCGCTACGTTCGACCCGAAGACGTTGAAGCCACCGTCTACTCCGCCCTAGGCATCGACTGGACCAAACAACTCGATACGCCCTTCGGCCGGACGTTCGAATACGTCCCCGATGCCGCCGACGGCCTCTATCTCCCTATTGACGAACTTTGGGCCTAAACCAGCCGTACATCGCCGGCAGCAGAAACAGCGTCAACACCGTCGAAGAGCCCAACCCGCCAATCACCACCGTAGCCAGCGGCCGCTGCACCTCTGACCCCGCCGACGTCGATAACGCCATCGGTAAAAAGCCCAACGCCGCCACCAGCGCCGTCATCAGCACCGGCCGCAACCGCGACGCCGCCCCCGCCCGAATCGCGTACTCGGCGTCCCCCGTCTCCTCCCGCAACCGGTTGATCTGGCTCACCATCACGATCCCGTTCAGCACCGCCACCCCGAACAACGCAATGAACCCGATCGACGCCGAAAGGTTCAAGTTCATCTCCCGCAGCCACAGCGCCGCCACCCCGCCCACCAGCGCAAACGGCACGTTGGCCAAAATCAGCATCGCCTGCCGGAACGAGTTGAACGTCAAATACAGCAACCCGAAGATCAGCGCCAGCGACGCCGGCAGCACGAGCAGCAGCCGTTTGGTCGCCCGCTCCTGGTTCTCAAACTGCCCGCCCCAGTCGACGAAGTAACCCGCGGGCACCGTCATCGCCGCCTCCACCCGCTGCTTCGCGTCGGCCACAAATCCGCCCAAATCCCGGCCCCGGACGTTCGATTGCACCACGATCCGCCGCTGCCCGTTCTCCCGGTTGATCATCTCCGGCCCGCGGGCCACGCTGATCTTCGCCACCTGTCCCAACGTCACCCGCTCCCCCGCCGGTGCCCGCATCCGAATGCTGTTCAGAGCGTCTGGCGTCCTCCGATACTCCTCCGGCAGCTTGATCACAATCGGGAATCGCCGCTGCCCTTCGATCATCTCCGAAACATGCCGCCCCCCCACTGCCGACTCCACCACCTCGCGAACCTCTGACACGTTCATGCCGTACTTTGCCAGTTGCGCCACGTCCGGCTCCACCCGTAGCTCCGCCGTCCCCGAGATCACCTCCATTTGCGTATCCGCCGCCCCCGGGGTCTGCTCCAGCGCCCGCAAAGCCTTCTGCGCGAGCGTCTCCAACACCTCCGGGTTCTCCCCGAAAATCTTCACCGCCACGTCCGCCTTGATCCCCGAAATCGTCTCGTCCAACCGCATCGCCATCGGCTGCGTAAAGTTGTAGGCCACCCCCGGCACCGCCTGCAGCGCCTTGTCCATCTTCACAATCAGCCCCTCTTTCGTCTTCGCCGTCGTCCACTGCTCCACCGGCTTCAGCAGAATGTAGACGTCCCCCTCGCTGATGCTCATCGCGTCCAGCGCCAGGTCGCTCCGCCCCAACTTCGTCACCACGCCCGTCACCTCGGGAAATGTCATCACCACCTGCTCCACCTTCTGGCTCAGCGCCACGGACTCCGACAGCGAGATCCCCGGCAGCTTCTTCGACTGAATCAGAATCGAACCCTCTTCCAACTTCGGCATGAACTCCGTCCCGATGTAACGCAGGGACACGATTGCGGCCATGGCCAGCAAAGCGCCAAACGCCACCGTCAACTGCCGATGCTCCAATACAAAGTTCAACCGCCGCGAGTACACCCCGCGAACCTTCTCGAACCAGCCTTCGTCCGAGTGCGCCTTCACGCCCCCCGCCAGCGCAAAACTCGCCAGCACCGGCATCGCCACCAGCGCCAAAACCAGGCTTCCCAACAGCGCCGAACACACCGTCACCGCCATCGGT
>JBKJLJ010000829.1:0-5990 GCA_046597015.1 Bryobacteraceae bacterium | reverse complement strand
AAATTTCACTGGGACCTTCTTTCTCTCGGCAGTCATTACGTTGATAGGCGCCGACACTTATACCAGCACCTTCGTCACCGAGACGTTACTGCTGTCCGGCGTGCCGGATCCCAACCTTTACGGGGAGGGCACAATCATAGGGAGTCGGATCAAGCCGGACAAATGAGCGCGTTGCCGGGCGTTGGCCGGTGGTTTGGGGGATTGTCCTTCCATTCAAGAAACGCGGACGGCTTTCGAAATTCGGTGACTTTTCGGATCGAGCAGTGGGTGCCATGGGAGCCAGGCACGGGAATTAGTTCTGTCGCACGATCAGAAATCCACTGATTCCTCGAAGTCCCACAAGGTGCCTGGGGCTTGGGCGCGAGGTTGCGTAAGAGGGTGATCGGTGGGGTTTCCCTGGACAACTCACAGTTACTTCCTACGGTGGCTCAGCTGTAACGTGAGCGACTAGACTAGGTGACGATCGAAGTCCGCTGAATGCAAAAATGGTTTCCTCACATTTTCCTCATGTCCGCAATATCGGCTCTCTGGCACAATTCTCTACATATGCAGGCGAACTTCATACGACTTCCCATTTTAACTGCCTCAGTAATATGTGGTGCTCTGCTCCACGCTGTTGAGACCGAGGTGCCGGCCGGAACCCTGACGGTGCCGCGAGCACAGCACACTGCTACATTGCTAAACGACGGCCGAGTGCTCCTAGCGGGCGGAGACTGCCTGTTTCCTTCTCAGTCGAAATGCGACACAGCCGAGATTTATGACCCCGCCACCAAACAGTTCACCAGGACGGGTTCTCTGCGGCAGGGGCGGACTCGACACGCGGCGACGTTGATGCCAGACGGACGGGTGTTGATCACCGGGGGGCATTATTTCGGCCAAGGTGTGCTGCTCGTGGAGCTCTATGACCCGCGAACAGGGCAGTTCTCAGCAATCGGATCGGTGCAGGTCGTCCGCGAAACAGGTACTGCCGCCCTGATGGATGACGGGGGAGTGATTCTTGGCGGGCAGAACCGAGCAGAAATCTATAAGGTTCGTGCTAACAGGCCCGTGTTGTTCGACGCCGGAGTGGCTGAAGGGGCCACACCGGTTTTGCTTCCGAATCGTCAGATACTCTTCGCCGGAGGAGCCTTCGGCTATTTGACGATTTATGACCTACAGACCAACTCTTACAAGCGCTTTTACACGACGACGCAGTGGCCGGGGTATTCAAACCCATTTGACAGTGTTGCGGTCTTGCTGGATGGCAGCGTCCTGGTGACAGGAGGTTCGCTAACCCGAGCCTTCAACGGCGCTACGAACGCGGCACTCCTATACCAGATGGAGAGCGGCGAACCGGTGATGAAGCCCAACATGCCGAGCATGCGGGATTATCGCAACTCCCACACAGCGACGACACTTCCAGACGGAACGGTCCTTCTGTATGGGGGCAACGCGGGTGGCGACATGACCTCGTCTAACGAAGTCTACGATCCCGCGACTGGTGCCTTTCGGATGGAACAGACGGCGCCAAACCGGGCATCCCACACGGCGACATTACTCCTGGATGGAACAGTGCTAATTGCGGGTGGAAGCGTGCAGATCGACTACACAGGCGAAGACCGGCGATTCTTGGATACAGCGGTATTATATACACCGGCCAAACTGACTCCCGCGGCGCGAATTCACACTCTGCCCGGAGCAAATGGGGCACAAGGTGCGATTCTTCACGGTGGCAGCACAAGAGTGGCGACCGGCGAAGATCCGGCTCAGATTGGCGAGATACTGGAAATCTTCACCACCGGGTTGGCCGCAAACGGGAGACTTACGCCGAAAGTTTCAATTGGAGGACTAGCCGCTGAGGTACTCTTCTTTGGCCCGGCGCCTGGGTATCCAAACTTGTTTCAAGTGAATGCGCGCGTCCCACAAGGCGTCGCCCCGGGAAACGCGGTCCCGGTGCGGATGAACTACCTAGATCGGACTACCAACGAAGTGACCATCGGCGTTCGCTGAAGGCGGCGATGGTCACTTTCTCGTTAAATTTCTTACGGACCCAATTCTCTGCCATTACAATGCGCAGGTGCCCGGATATTGATGTTCCTGTGGCCCTGCGATCGCTCAATAACGGTTCGATATTGGTTGGCTGGTTCCGGCATCCTGCAAATTTGATACCCATTCTTATCATCTCCAGCCGCCAGAAAGGTGTCTTATGATCCGCATACTCTTCTCCGTAGCACTTGCTATCTTCTCGCTGACTGCACAAATCCGTTCAGGCACGATCATTGGAAAAGTCACTGACCCGTCAGGCGCCGTGGCCCCCGGCGTCGAAATCGTGGTCCGCGAAGTGAACACCAACTTCAGCTTCAAGGTCAACACGCAGGAGTCCGGCGAGTTCGTTGCCCCCTATCTCCAGTCCGGAAACTATGTAATCACCGCCCGGAAGAGTGGGTTCAAAACTGCCTTGCGCGATGGCCTTCAACTCCTCACGGCGCAGACCGTTCGCGTCGACGTCATGCTCGAAGTCGGCACGGCCGAAACATCGGTCTCCGTCACCGCCTCCGCAATCGACCTGCAAAGCGAATCCAGCAGCGTTATGAACTCCATCTCCGGACAGGTCATCAAGTCGATACCCAATATCAACAACAATCCTCTCAACTACGCCGCCCTCCAACCGGGCGTCGTTGCCCGGTCCTCGATGAACGAGACGCAGACCGTGCAAAGCTTCGGCATCGGGACTGAGGGACGCAGGACTTTTTCCAACTTCCAGATCAATGGCGCGCAAGCCTTCGGCAATGATGTCCAGCTCGATGGTGTCTCCATCCAGGCCTCCGCTTGGAACGAGGTTGCCGTTCTGCCCAATATTGAGGGTATTCAGGAGGTCAAGACCACGGTCAACAACATGTCTGCCGAATACGGACGGAGCGTAGGTACCGTGATCATCACCACGAAAAGCGGCGGCAATCGATTCCACGGCTCCGGCCAGTTCCGCCTCCGCAATGAAGCACTCAACGCCAACAGCTTCGAGAACAACGCCAACCAGCCCTATGTCTCCAGGCTGCCGTTCAAGCAGCAAGGTTATTCTGCCACCTTCGGCGGCCCAGTGACATTGCCGAAGCTCTACAACGGCAAGGACCGAACTTTCTTTTTCACCAGTTACGAAGGGTTCCAGTTTCACGAGGCGCTCGATTACTTCCGCTCCGTACCCACAGCCCTCGAGCGCAGTGGCGATTTCTCACAGTCGCTCGCTCAGGTCGGGGCCGCCTTCGTCCCGGTCCAGATTTTCGATCCCTTCAACGTCACCCCAGTCGCCGGCGTAACCGGACAATGGCGCCGCAATGGCTTCCCGGGAAATCGCATCCCCGCCAGCCGCATCCATGCGGGCTTCGCCAAATTAGTGAACGATTTCCCGGACCCAAACCGCGCACCGGATGACCCGCGCAATCTCAACAACTTCTACAACCGCATGGTCCGTAAATACGTTCGCGATGCCGTCAACGCGCGCCTCGATCACCGTATGTCCAGGCACTCGCTATATGGTGCCTTAGGTTCGAACCTCGGCTCGATCGATACGCCCAATGGTTGGGGGCCCACAACGCGCGCCTTTACGACGACTGGGGGGTTTATCGGAGCTATTATCGGTGATCGCAACTACTACGGCTCCGTCGGCGATACCTGGCTCATCGGTCCCACTACCGTCGCCGATGTTCGCGTCGGCGTGACGCGCGTCGCAGCCGAGAATCGCGCTTCCACCTTCAGCGATTTGGACTATACCACCTATGGCGTTCCCGCCTCGTTTCTTTCCGCGCCCGGTCTCCACGGCGCTTTGCCAGAGTGGAACGAAAGCGGCGGCTTCAGCGTCGTCTCGGGCCTGAACAGCACCGGACTGAACGGCAAGATTGAGCGTCAGACGAATTGGAACCTTGTCGGCTCGATTACCAAAACCGTAGGGAGGTGGACCCATAAGTGGGGCGGCGAATACCGCAACTACTTGTCCAATTACGCCGACCCTCGGGGCAGTTACTTATTCCAGTCCGCAAACACATTTACCGCGGGCAACATCATCCAAGCGCAAGGCCAGACGGTGAGCGCCGGCACTGCGGCGCAAAGCGGCTCGCCGATCGCCAGCGCTCTGCTAGGCGCCGGTGATATCCAGGCCGGCCAGGACGCGGCCCTCCTCGCCCTCTCGGCGAAGTATGGGGCAGTCTACAGCCAAAGCGATTGGCGCGCGGCCTCGAAACTGACCGTCAACATCGGGATCCGCTACGACCTCCAGCAAGCTCCTTCGGAACGTTATGACCGCATGTCCAGTTTCAGCTATCGCGGGGTGAACCCCTTTGGCTCCAAGGGCAATTTCGTCTTCCCCGGTCGCGATGGTTTCGGTAGAAATCTCTGGCGTATGCCGCTCGACAACTGGGGTCCGCGCCTCGGTTTCGCCTACCGGTTGACCAGTTCCTGGGTCGTCCGCTCTGGCTTCGGTGTCAACTACGCGCCGTCGAACACCGGATACTTTGGCAGTCCCGCTTTCTATGGCGCGAATAACTTCATCGATCGGACCAATGCCGCTACGGCCGCGCAGTACGGATTGAGCCCCGCGGGGGCGCTGGTCGCGCCCTACAATCGAGTCACCCAGTTGGTTTCCGCTATTGGTGCAAATCGAAGTGCGCCCCAATACTACGGCGCCGGGGCTGAGGGCCGCTTCGACCACGATGACATGAAAAACGGCAAAATCTTGCAGTGGAACCTCTTCGTTGAACGCCGGATCGGCAGTCAATGGCTCGCACAAATCGGCTATTCAGGCGCTCGTGGCTATCACCTTCAACTTGGACGGCGTGCAGTCAACAGTGACCAGGACCTGCCTGATTCCCTGCTCCAGGATTGGCGCGGCGCCTACATCGCCGCCAACGGTACGAACCCGGCCAATCAACTGGTTCCGAACCCGTTCCAGCCCGCTACTGGCGGCCTCCTGCCTTTCAATGGAGTCTTCGCCAACCCGACCGTTCCGCGTCGCAACCTAGCTTTGCCATACGCGCTGTTCCCAAATAGTCTTGTTGCCTCGCCGCAAGGTTTTTACACGCACCATGCGCTGATGACCCAGTTGCAGAAAAGCTTCTCTGCCGGAGTCTTATTCACCGCTCACTATACGTGGTCGCGCACGATAGAGTTGTGGTTTAGCGAGGCGCAAGGTCAAAACGTCTATGGCATTCCCGCCGGCGTTGGCACCTCGACGATTGACCGCCGCAATCTCTCCAATAGCTACACCATCGCGCCCAATGACATTCCGCACCGGTTTCTAGCAACCTGGGTCTGGACACCACCACCTCCCTTCAGGACTGGCTTCGGAAGGAAGCTCTTCTCCGGATGGAATGCCGGCGGCGTTTTCGTCGCCCAATCTGGACAGCCCCAGCAGGGCTTTACAGGTCCCAATTCTGGTTCGACCGGTTCAATGACCAATCTCGGCGACCGCATTTCTGGAGTCCCTGTAGAAGTGCCAAAAGAACTCCAGCGCTGGTACACGGGCCTCAACGCCGCCGATCGCACTGTCACACTGCCTTCCGGCCGCCAGATCACCGTCTGCCGCTATTGTTTTTTGAAGTACAGCTCTGATGCATTCTCCGGACGCGTCGTGAATCTGCCGAACGGCACCGTCGCGAATGACATTTATTGGTTCGGCACTTCGGCGAATCGCTACGGGGACATCCGCGGCCTCGGCCGTTGGAACGTCAACATGAGTCTCCAAAAGCAGCTGGCGATTCGCGAAGCACTGAAACTGCAAATCTCCGTTGAAGCGTCGAATCTTTTTAACAACAGCCAGTTCCGGCCGAATATGAGCCTGAACCTCGGCGACACCTTCACCAATCTTAATGCCCTCCAGCGCTCCCAGGGTATCCGGCCCGGCATGATCCAGAACAATAACTTCGGCACATGGGGCATGAGCACCTTCGGCCCGCGGCAGATTGAACTCAGGCTCAGGATTTTCTTCTAATCCATCAATTCACAGGAATGCGGAAAATACT
>JBKJLJ010000802.1:0-3712 GCA_046597015.1 Bryobacteraceae bacterium | reverse complement strand
GTCGCCGGCATACCTTCGATCAATTTGCCGTCGACTTTATAGGCCACACATACTGGAATTTCCTCCAGTTCGTCGAGCACGTCGAGCTTCGTGATCACCAGGCTATCAAACCCATTCACGGCCGCGGTGTATTGTAACAACGGTCCATCGAACCAGCCGCAACGCCGGGGCCGGCCCGTCACCGCGCCGAACTCTTTGCCCGCCTTGCGGATCTGCTCGCCGACAGCGGTATGGTCTTCGGTTGGAAACGGCCCGCCGCCGACGCGGGTGATGTAGGCCTTCGAAATTCCGATCACGCCGTTAATCCGCGTGGGCGGCACGCCAGCGCCTGTACAGGCCCCGCCGGCCGCCGCGCTCGACGAGGTGACAAACGGGTAGGTGCCGTGGTCGATGTCGAGCATCGTTCCCTGTGCGCCTTCGAACAGTACCCGCTGCCCGCCTTTCATCGCTTTCGCCAGCAATAGCGACGTGTCGCAAACCATCGGGCGAATGCGCTCGGCGAACGCTTCATACTCAGTGCGTAGGGCGTCGACATCCAAATCCCACGGAATGCCAAAGGCATCGGCGATGGTCTTCTTATCGTCCGCCAAAACGCTGAACAGGCTGCGGAAAATCTCTCGATCGCAAAGGTCGGCGATGCGAATGCCGCGGCGGCCGATCTTGTCTTCGTAGCATGGCCCAATACCCCGCGACGTGGTGCCAATTGCCGTCCGATCCTTGCGCCCCTCGCTCATCTTTTCGACGATGCGATGGAACGGGAAAATCACGTGGGCGCGATCGGAGATCTTCAATTGCTCCACCACCGGCAGCCCGGCATTCTCGAGTGTGGCGATCTCCGTCAGCAGTGCGCCCGGGTCGATGACTACTCCGTTGGCGATCACCGCCTGTACGCCCGGTCGAAGAATCCCGCTGGGGATCAGTTTTAAGACATACTTCTGGGCGCCGATATAAACGGTGTGGCCGGCGTTGTGCCCGCCTTGATAGCGCGTGACGATGTCGAACTTCTCCGAGAAGAGGTCAACCATCTTCCCCTTCCCTTCGTCGCCCCACTGCGCCCCTAAAACAATTATGTTACTCATGAGCAGACCAAAACTTCTATTCTACCGCACTATGCTAACCTCGAAAGAATGCAGCTTTGCGATATTTATCTGGGACTAGGGCAAACCACGTTCCGAGATCTGTTGAAAAACATCAGCCTCGGAAAGCTACGGACCTACCAGCTCTTTGAGCGAATCAAGCTTCGCCTCCGCGTTGCGAAATTGAATGGTGAGTCGCTTTTCAAAAGCGCTCCGCGGCAGTGGGCCCGTCTGGCCGACGAACGCGACGACGATTTGGCGATGGATCTTTCGCAGGCCATCCTTGTCTCGCACGTGGAGACCCTGATCGTTCCGGTCCTGAATTTTTTGAACGTTCCGCATACGGAAGGGTTTTTTGAAAAAGACGCTGATATTGCCGAACACCTCACGGGCGACTGGCAGCAGCGGGTCTGGAACGAATTCGAAGGCAAGCTGCCGTCGAGCGTTTTGATCTTTTACCTCAACCATCTGGCGATGGAGATGACTAAGGGCGCCGAGTTCTTTCTTCCGGCAGGAGTGGCTGCCGGTCAGGATTTCCAGTAGTATGACCCCGGCGCAGGAACTCCACGCCGCGATCAAATCCGGCGACGAGAGCCGCGTCGGGGAGTTGTTGACCGCCGACCCTGAACTTGTTCATGGTGGTGGAGCGGCGGGCATGCATCCCTTAATGCTGGCGGCATACTGCGGTCGCCGCGAAATCGCCGCCCTGCTGATCGCTCGCGGGGCCGAACTCGACCAATTCGCCGCCGCCGCACTCGGCCACGCGTCGGTTTTGCGGGAACTGCTCAGCGGCGAGAATAAACCCGTCGACATGCATAGCTCCGATGGCTGGACCGCCCTCCATTTAGCGAGCTTTTTCGGCCAATTCGAATGTGTTGAGGTGATGCTCGGCCTTGGCGCCAGCGTCAAAATGAGAAGTGCGAACACCATGGGCAACATTCCGCTGCACGCCGCCGCCGCTGGCGGCCATCGCGAAGTGTGCGCGCTCCTGCTCTCCCACAACTCCGATGTGAATGCCGAGCAAGCCGGACAGTTTACACCCCTCCACTCCGCCGCCGCCAACGGTAGCGAAGAGTTGGTTCGTTTGCTGCTTGCCCACGAAGCCAACCCCAAAGCGAAATCTGAAAAAGGGGAGACTCCGCTCGATCTGGCGCGCGCCCGCAGCCATTCCGGTGTGGTCGCCCTGCTTGAGCGCCTCACGAAATGATCGAAACTCTACTTTCTGACTTGGCGACCGCCACCCAGGCGCGCATTGCCGCGGTTACCACCGCCGAAGAACTGGAAACGATTCGGGTGGAAGTGCTCGGCCGCAAAGGCAAGCTCGCCGAAGTGTCGAAGGATATGGGCAAGCTATCGCCGGAGCAGCGCGGCGTGGTGGGCAAACTCCTCAATGCCGCCAAACAGTCGCTTGAAGAGACGCTCACAACCCGTCAGAACGCCTTCGCCGCGGCCGCTCTCGCCGCGCGTCTCGAACGCGAGTGGCTCGATCTTACCGTCCCCGCTCCCGGCCCTGGTCTCGGCAGCCTCCATCCGCTCACGCAAATTCAGGCCGAGATTGAAGACCTCTTCGTCTCCCTGGGCTTTACGGTGCTCGACGGTCCCGAAGTCGAAACGGAGTTCAATAATTTCGACGCGTTGAACATTCCGCCGGACCATCCGGCCCGCGACATGCAGGATACCTTCTGGCTGTCGAACGGCCACCTGCTGCGGACCCATACCTCTCCGGTCCAAGTGCGCGGCATGAAAAAGCTTGGCCCGCCGCTCCGGATGATCGCCCCCGGTCGCGTCTTCCGCAATGAAGAGGTGGACGCCAGCCACGAACACACCTTCTACCAGCTTGAAGGCATGATGGTGGATAAAGACGTCTCCGTCGCCCACCTCATTTACTTCATGAAGACGCTGCTGTCGGCTATCTTTAAACGAGACGTCACCGTCCGCTTGCGCCCGGGCTACTTCCCCTTTGTCGAACCTGGTTTCGAACTCGATATTCAGTGCCTCATTTGCAACGGCGTGGGCTGCCCGGTCTGTAAACAGTCCGGTTGGGTGGAACTTCTGCCCTGTGGCCTCGTGCATCCGAATGTCCTCCGTCTCGGTGGAATCGACCCGGAAGAGTACAGCGGCTTTGCCTTCGGCCTCGGCCTTACCCGCCTCGTTATGATGCGTTACGCCATCGACGATATCCGCCAACTCCAAGGCGGCGATCTCCGCTTCCTCACGCAGTTTTAAGGACCCGATGAAGTTCTCCACCTCCTGGCTCGCTGAGCACATTGACGGCCTCAATCTGGCCCCTGCCGAACTTGGCAGCCTGATCACCATCAAGACCGCCGAGTGCGAAGGCGTCGAGGCCCACGGCGCTCATTTCGATCACGTCGTCGTCGCCCGAGTCCTGACCTCCGAACCCATCCCCGGCACGCATCTCGCGGTCACTTCGGTTGACACCGGCCGCTACGGTATCAAAAAGGTGGTCTGCGGAGCCCCCAACTGCCGGGCCGGTATGCTCACCGCCTACGGCTCTCCCGGCCAACTCGGCGTCACCAATGCCAAACTCCGTGGAGTCGACAGCGCCGGTATGCTCGCCTCGGCCAAGGAACTCAGCATCAGTGCCGATGCCGAAGGCATCATCGCCGGTGACGAAG
>JBKJLJ010000789.1:0-3600 GCA_046597015.1 Bryobacteraceae bacterium | reverse complement strand
GAAGCGGTATCCGGTGCTGGTGTACGTGTACGGGGAGCCGGCGGGGGTGACGGTGACCGATAGCTGGCAGGGGGCGCGGGGGCTGTATCATCGGGCGATTGCGGACGAGGGGTATGTGGTCGTGAGCATGGACAATCGGGGGACGCCGGCGCCGAAGGGGCGGGCCTGGCGGAAGGTGGTTTATGGATCGGTGGGGGTGTTGTCGGCGGCGGAGCAGGCGGCGGGGTTGAAGGCTTTGCTGGCGATGCGGCCATTTTTGGATGGCGAGCGGGTAGCGATTTGGGGATGGAGCGGGGGCGGATCGAACACGTTGAATGCGATGTTCCGGACGCCGGGATTGTACAAAGTGGGCATGAGCGTGGCGCCGGTGCCGGACCAGCAGCTTTACGACACGATCTATCAGGAACGCTACATGGGGGTACCGAAGGACAATGCGAAGGGGTATCGGGAGGGGTCGCCGATTTCGTTCGCCGAGGGGTTACAGGGGAAATTGCTGATTGTGCATGGGACCGGGGATGATAATTGCCACTATCAAGGGGTGGAGCGACTGGCGAATCGGCTGGTGGAGTTAGGGAAGCGGTTTGACATGATGTCGTATCCGAACCGGTCGCACTCGATCAATGAGGGGAAGGGGACTTCGCTGCATCTGCATGCGTTGATGGGGCGGTATTTGATGGAGCATTTGCCGGCGGGGGGGCGGTGAGCGGGGGGGTACAATGGCGTTCGGCCGCGATCCCGGGAGGCTTCGAGTAGCTGGTTATTACTCCAGAACGCCCTCGTAGAGCGCGGTCATGGGAACCGCGCATTCGAGGGAAGAAAAAGTGCAATCCGCGTCGAGGCCGACCACTTCACTGATCCTCCAGGTGCCATCCGCATCGCGGGTGTGGATTTCGATGAGGGGCCGATCTTGGGACACGAGCGCGTATTGCCGAACGGAGGGACTTAAGCGATATTCGCGGGACTTGGCACCGCGGTCGGCGGCCTCTGTGCTGGGGGAGAGGACCTCGACGAGAAACATCGGGTTGGCAATGACGGTTCGCCTGCCGAGCATCCGCTCGACTGGACCACACACGACTGTAAGGTCTGGATATGTATACATCTCTTTCGAGCCCGTTTGGATCATGGCGTCGCTGCCAACTACGATACAACCGCGCCCACGCAATGCCATCCGCAGTTCGGTTCCGATGTTCATAGCGAGCACTGCGTGCTCGATTGTTCCGCCGGCCATAGCCGTAACGGTACCGGCATAGTACGTATGCTTCGTATCGGAAAGCTCTTCCTGATCTAAAAACTCATCCGCGGAAATCCAGGGAAGGTGTGGTGCCGCCATAGCTTTTAGTATCCCAGCTTGACCACGCCTTGTTTGCTACCACTGACGGTGCCGTCGCGGAGCCATTCGAGGGAGGCCTTGAAGAGCAGGAGATGATTCTTTTCCCATAGGGCGTTGTGGGACGCGCAGCCCAGGTCGAGGAGTACCTTGGCTTCGGATCCAAAATCCTCATAGAGCGCTTTTACGTTCGCTGGGAGGGCTTGCTTATCGAGGGCGGCGGCAACGAAGAGGGCTGGCGTTTGCATTTTTTTGACGACCGTTTCGTTCCAGCCCCAGGTGGTCACTAACGGCGCTCGGCGGACTCCCGGTTTCCAGGTGGCGCCTTGGGGATCCGAGGCTTGCATGTCCTTCCAAACCGTTTCCCGGGCTTTCGGGTCTACTTGATCGGGACAGCCGATTTGACGGTCCCAGTTAGCATTAAGTCCGATGAGGGATTGGGTGGCAAAGGCTGGACCCTTGGCGGGGACTTGCGCGGGGGCTTCGAGCGGCGCGCCTCGGCGGTAGGCGGGGGCTAGGAGGACGAGCTTGTTCACTTTTTCGGGATGATGAGCTGTGTAGCCGCCCGCTCTCGGCCCGCCCAGCGACCAGCCGATGAGGTCTACCTTAGCGACGCTGGCTCGGAGGCGGAGGTAGTCGACCACCGCACCGATGTCGTTCCAGTCCGAGGCCAACGTCGTCATCTGTTGACCGTAGCTGGGGGCGCATACTTTGCCGAAGAGCGATTTTTGCTGGTCCTCGGCGAGGTTGCAGGGATCGTTCATGGCTAAGGGGCGGGTGGAGCGGCCGTAGCCGGTCATATCCATGGCGAAGACGTCGTAGCCGGCACGGGCGAGAAAGGCCATCCAACTGTAGTCCTGATAGGGCACGTCGAAGGCGACTTCGGAGGGGGTGCCGGCGCCGTGGATGAAGAGGACGACTTTGGCTTCTCCGCTGCGGGCTGGGGATCCCGCTTGGACGACTTCGCGGACGTAGATCTGGGCCGTCTGGCCGGCGATGGCGGGGACGGTGGACTTGACCGGGACGTAATGATCGCGCCGGAGGAGTTTGGGGCTGTCGTCGCCGAAGCAGAGGGAGCCGAGGATCAAGCCGAGGAGTGCCGCGTTTCGCATGCAGATACTATATCCGGTCCCCGGTATACTTTGGTTTGAGAGAAAATTCATTCGCGTTCGATAACAGCTATGCCCGGGAGTTGGTGGGCTGCTACGCTCCCGGGGCTGCGGCACAGGTGCCGACTCCGCAGATGGTCCGCTTCAATCGGGGCTTGGCCGCAGAGTTGGGGCTGGATGGGGAGGCGCTCGACTCCGAGGCCGGGGCGGCGATCTTCGCGGGGAATACCGTGCCGGAAGGGGCGTTTGTGCTGGCGCAGGCTTACGCCGGGCACCAGTTCGGCCACTTTGTTCCGCAGCTGGGCGATGGGCGGGCGCTGCTGCTGGGGGAGGTGATCGACGTCCATGGACGGAGGCGGGATATTCAGTTGAAAGGCTCGGGACGGACCGCGTTTTCCCGGGGTGGGGATGGGAAGGCGGCGGTGGGGCCGGTGCTGCGGGAGTATCTGCTGGGCGAGGCGATGCATGGGCTGGGCGTGCCTACGACGCGGGCTTTGGCGGCGGTAACGACGGGAGAAATGGTGTATCGGGAACAGCCGTTTCCGGGAGCCGTGCTGACGCGGGTGGCGGCGAGCCATATTCGCGTGGGCACGTTTCAGTTCTTCGCGTCGCGGGGGGATACGGAGAAGCTGCGAGCGCTGGCCGATTACACGATTCGGCGGCACTATCCGGCGGTGGAATCGTATTTGGGATTGCTGGGGGCGGTGATTGAGGCGCAGGCTTCGCTGCTGGCGAGGTGGATGCTCATTGGGTTTATCCATGGGGTGATGAACACCGATAACATGGCCATTTCGGGGGAGACGATTGACTACGGGCCGTGCGCGTTTCTCGACCAGTATCGGGCGATGACGGTGTTTAGTTCGATCGACCGGGGCGGGCGGTACGCGTACGGTCAACAGCCGGAGATTGCGCTGTGGAATTTGACCCGGTTCGCCGAGACGCTGTTGCCTTTAGTGGATGGGAACGTGGAGGCGGCGACGGCGGAGTTGCAGCGGTTTGGGGATTTGTATGAACGATATTGGGAAGAGGGGATGCGGGCGAAGTTGGGATTGACGAAGGAGGAGGCGGGGGACGCGGAGTTAGCGCGGGGGTTGCTGCAGACAATGGAGGCGGGCGGATTGGACTATACGCGGACGTTCCGGGGGTTGGCGCGGGGGGTGGAGT
>JBKJLJ010000327.1:0-3285 GCA_046597015.1 Bryobacteraceae bacterium | reverse complement strand
GATGCGGGGACGGCGGGGACGCTGACGGTTTACGACGTGCGGGATTTAACGAAGGCGATTGATACGGTGAACGCGACGGTGACGGCGGGCGATGGGGGGAAAGAGTTGAAGGGGTCGTGGACGCCGGCGAAGGGTAAGCTGGTGGATTTGCATGGATCGGAGGTGGTATTTGAAGCGAAGGCGGGGGCGGCGAAGGGGATCAGCGGGCCGGTACCGGTGGTAGTGAAAGAGAAGTTTGCAGTGGTCGACCCGGCGGCGAAGAAGTTAGACGGGCATTTGTCGCTGTATTACTCGGGCGGAGCGAAGGTGGAGGCGGATGCGACGGGCGGGGAGGTAGAGGTGTTCGCGCCTTGGGGTCAGAAATTGGCACGGATTGAGTACGGGGTGAAACCGTGCGCGGTGAAGTTTGAAGAGGAGGGTGCGGCGGCGCGCGGGTTTCTGCTGTCCGCTTAGATAAGATATGCCGGAAATTGAAGGCGACCACAATACAACGCTCGAAGTTACTGTAGTTCCCACGCTGGCGGCTTACTGGAGCCGGGCGCGGTGTTGGCATGGGGAGAAGGTGAAGATCGTGGTGCGGTCGGCGTTTGTGCCGGACGGGACGGCGGTGGAGCTGAAGATTTTGGCTAAGGACGGGCTGGAAGAGGTGGCCGAGGTGGCGGGGCAGAAGATCGCGGGTTCGAAGATTGATTACGAATACACGATCGACTGGCGCGATAAGCTGCTGCCGGAGGGAGCGGTGGAGTTTGTGATTGCCGCGAAGACGACGGATCCGGCGGTGACGGCGGCACACTCGCCTTCGTTGTTTGTGGATTTGACGGCGCCTGTACTCTCGTTTTAGATGTAGGCGAGTTGGACGAGGAAAGCGATGGGGTGGTAGTGGAAGACCACTTCCGAAGCCGGAAGGAGGCCGCCGGGCTTGGCTTCGGACCACCAGGAGTATTTGTTGAAGTCGTCGCCGAGTTTGTCGCGGTCGACGACCTTGAGGAAGGAGAGAGGGGTGGCGGCGGCTAGGGCGGCCTTCCAGTCCATGGACCAGGCACTGGGGCACTTGAGGACGGCGCTGCGGAGCAGGAAGTTGTTGGGGTCGGCCCCGGCGGCACGGACGTCGGCGTCGAGGAGGACCGAGTCGTCATAGGCGGCGAGAAGCTTCTTGGCCAGGAGCGCTTCGGTGATGGCCTTGCGGTCGGTGGCTTTGGCGGGGTCGGTGGCTTCAACGAGGGTCCAGCCTTCGCCCGTGAGTAACTGCTCTTCGGCGAAGACTTCAATGTGGAGAAAGGAGCCTTCGGCGTTCAAGGTGAGATTGGTGGAGGCAGCGCCGATGGTGCCGAGTTTCTCGCCCGCGGCCACTTTGATGGGCTTATCGAGTCCGATGGTTTTGTAGGCCGCGATTTTGGTATCGAGGCCGGCGGTTTTTAGACGCCGCTCGCCGACGACCTTGTTCTCCATTTTGGTGTAGATGTAGGTATCGGTTTTGCCGGCGACCTTGAAGACAAGGGAGTCTTTGGGGGCGCGGGTATCGAGGGTAAGCGGGTCGATCGCGTCGCCGTCGGTGGGGACCCAGTCGCCGCTCACATGACCTTTGGCGGGGAGGAGGCGGTTCTTTTTTTCCGAGGTGCCGTCTTCCTTGTACTCATCGACTTCCTTCTTGACGAAGAGGGGCATGTCGGCTATGACTTCGACTGCGTCGAGGGTTTGGACGTGGAGGCGTTGGCGCCACGTGATGAGCGAGGTGGCGGTGGCTTTGCCGGCGTCGAGGTGCATGTAGAGGCTGTACCAGTTTTTGGTTTTCAGCTTGTGGCGGAGGAGGATGAAATTGCGGGAGCCGTAGGGGAAGGCGCTATCGCCTTCTCCGGCGCGGCAGGCGATGACTTCGCCTGGGGCGATGGCGTGGACCGCTTTGCCAGCGGGCGCATAGAGATGGACGCCGGTGTGCCACGTGCGGGAGCCGCCGAGAGGGAACCAGCCGCCCTGCTTCTTTTCGGGGTTGGCGAAGTAGTCCTGGCTGGAGGCGACGCGAGGATCGAGTCCGGAGCCCAGATCGACGGGGAGGAACATGCTGGGGGCGCCTTCGTAGGCGGGTTGGAGGCTGTCGAAGTAGGTTTTGACGAACTCTTCTTTATGGCGACCGAGGCGGCGGACGGTATCGATTTGGACGGAGAAGGGGGTGACGGGAGGCGGCGATTTCTTATCCGATTCGGCGACGCTGAGGCGGTCCGGTTCCTGCCAGCGGAGTTGGAAGCCGCACTTGGCCATGGCGGCGAGACGAATTTCTTCGCACCGGGTGCAGTTGGCTTTGGTTTTCCAGTCTTTGCCGATTTCGTTGCGCTCGTTCGTGTCGGTGTATTCGTACTCGATTTCTTCCCCGTGGCGGGTGCAGCGGCCGCCGTGTTGAAACTCGATGGCTTTGCCGAGGTTGAGGGTGATTTTGCGGTGGCTCCAGCGGCGGAGGTCGGTATGGAGGTAGTTGTCGTGCCAGCAGCGGTAGCCGGCGATGATAGAGATGCGGTCGATTTCGACTCGCTTCATGAGGCCGCGGACGGCCCAGAGCAGCGCCTTATCGACGCCGTCGTGCTCCTCCATGTCATAGATGTCGAGCTTTTCGGTGGATAAGTCGGTATCGTCGGCTAGTTTCTTGCCGTCGAGGAGGAACTTGCCGGCAAACCGCTTTTTGCCGAAGCCTTCGCACTTGCCTTTTTCGGGATGATCGGCGATGCAGCGGCAGACGATGGGAGGGTCGTCCTTGCGAGTGGCGCAGGGGCAACGGAAATCGTGGACGAGAACGGCGAAGTGAGCGGCTTGGCCGTTGATGGCGCGGAAGGTGGGGTCGTCGACAACGCCGGTGATGGGCAGTTTGTAGGCTTTCTGGAGGCGTTTGACGGCGTCGCGGGTGGTGGTATCAAAGATGCCGGTGACGCGGACGGGGTCCATGAAGCTGCCGATTTCGTCGTTGTCGGTGCCGGAGCCCCAGGCGAGGAGGCGCATTTGGACTTCCCAGACATCGAAGCCTTCGCACTTGGGAAGGAGGCGGAGGACGCGGGCACCGTATTTGGTTTCGTCGGTGACGTCGGGGCGGGTGCGGGGGGGCATGTTGGGTTAACGTCCTACGAGGAAGATGAGGGATCCGAGGTCAGTGAAGCCCGCGAAGGTGGTGCGCTGGTGGAGGGCGGCGATGTGCGGCCGGAGGATGCGCGGGGGGAGACCGCCGGGGGCGATGAGCGCGACGGGGGAGCCGTCGAGGGCGCCGGCGTAGTAGTTGCCGCGTTCGTCGAGGAAGGCGAAGAG
>JBKJLJ010000074.1:0-21623 GCA_046597015.1 Bryobacteraceae bacterium | reverse complement strand
TGCCCCTGGTGCGTGGGAATGTTTCGGGGTATTGATGGTCATGCTGGGGGGCCTATTGGCGGTATTGCTGCGGAAGCTGCGGCCGGTGGAGGTGGTGTCGTGAGCGATGACTTGATTCTCTTCCACAATGTTTCGAAGTTCTATGGAGACGTGCTCGGCGTCAACAAGGTGGACTTGCGAATTCCTTCGGGGATCACGAGTTTGGTGGGGCCAAATGGTTCCGGCAAAACGACGCTGATGAACCTGATGAGCGGGCTTGTGCATCCGGGGAGCGGGTCGATTACGGTGCGCGGGATTTCGCCATTTGCGCCGGAAAAGCTGATGCGGATTTTGGGGTACGCGACGCAGTATGACGCGGCGCCGCGGGGAGTGACGGGGTTTGGATTCGTGGTGGCGGGGCTGCTGCTGTTCGGCTATCCGAAGGCGGAGGCGGAACGGCGGGCGGCGTTGGCGATCGAGACGGTGTCGCTGACGCATGCGGCGCAGCGAAAGATTGCGGCGTATTCGAAGGGGATGCGGCAGCGGATCCGTTTAGCGCAGGCGATTGCGCATGAGCCGGCGGTTTTGGTGCTGGATGAGCCGTTGAACGGTTTAGATCCGCTGGTGCGGGCGGAGACGATTGCGCTGTTTCGGACCTATGCGGCGCAGGGCCGGCATGTGATTTTGTCGAGCCATGTGCTGCAGGAAGTGGACGTTTTTTCGGATCAAGTGATTTTGATTGCGAACGGGATGATCGTGGCCGAAGGGGAGATCAGGAACGTTCGCGATGAGATTCACGAGCATCCGAGCCAGTTTTTGTTGCATTGTCAGAACCCGTCGCGGGTGGCCGCAATGCTGTTTGAACAGGCGGATGTGACGGAAGTGAAGCTTGCGCCCGAGGGTCGAGGGGTGCTCGTCATGACGCGGCATCGAGAGGCGTTTGCGGCCGCGGTACAGCGAATAGCGTTGAGCGGGCAGGAGATTGACGGGGTGATGCCGATGGATGAGAACGTGGACGCGCTGTACGAGTACCTGATCGGGGGCGGCAAGTGAATCAGATTTGGACAATCGCGAAGTTGGAGATGCGTCGAGCGTTTTTCTCGAAACGGGCGCTGTGGGTTTATCTATTGGCGCTATTTCCCGCCGTGATTTTTATCGGTCACGGCATCAGTGTGAAGATGCAGCGGGACGAGTACGCCGGCAAGCCGACCGTGTCGGCGGCGGTACTCGACCGGATGGCCGTGGGGACGGCGGATACGGAAGTGTTGGCTTCGGCTGGGAAGCCATTGTCTGATCGGAGCTGGGAGCGGCGGGACGTCAAGCGACGGACTTTGCTGTACTTCGACGGATCCCGCCGTGTCTGGTTTGAGTTTGAAAACGGAGCGCTGCGGGATACGAGGCGGAGGGTCCTGTCTTCGATGGAAGAAGACCGCAAGATTTATGCGGGGATGTTTCAGTATTTCTATCTGCGATTGGCGGTATTCTTCGGTTGCCTGGGGATATTTATCAACCTATTTCGCGGAGAGATGATCGACAAATCTTTGCATTTTTGGTTTCTTGCGCCGGTGCGTCGCGAGGTGTTGCTGCTGGGAAAGTACTGTGCGGGGCTGATTGCGTCGTCGGTGATTTTTGGCAGTGGCGCTGTTTTGAGTTTCGTCGCGTTGCTGGCTTATCAAACGAGTGCGGATTTGCAGGCTTATGGGCAGACTGAGGCGCTTTACCATGGCACCTGGTATGTGATTTCGGCGATATTGGGATGTGTAGGATATGGGAGCGTATTTTTAGCGGCAGGGTTGCTGTTGCGGAACCCGATTATTCCAGCGCTGGTGATGTTACTGTGGGAGTCGATTAATGGGTTTTTGCCGGATATGCTCCAGAAACTGAGCGTTTTGCATTATTTGCAGTCGATTTGTCCGGTGCCTCCTCCGATGGACCCGAATGTGCCGCCTCTGCTGCGATTGGTGCTGGCTCCGGCGCCGCCGACGTCGGCCTGGGTGGCGATTTTGGGGGTGCTGGGTGTTACGGCGCTGGTGCTTTACGTGGCGTCGCGGGCGGTGCGGCGGTTGGAGATCAATTATGGGACGGAGTAGGCAGTGGCAGAGAGCGAGCTACGGTTCCTTCGTGAAGCGGATGACGAACTGGGGGACGTGCTCGAAATCGTCTGTGATGTCGGTTCGTTGCATCGATTGATAGATTTCGGGCGATTTGCGAAGTGATTGTAACTCCATCCGTACCTTATCGCCGATCCGTAAGCCGGCGCTCTCGGTGAGTTGATTATCCTTCATGACATGAAAAGCGACAATCGCAATGTCGGATTGGTACTCGCCCGAAATGACGCTCGTGATCTTGACGCGGGCAAAGGCCAGGCAGTCCCGGTACGCCGATACTCCGGGGACGGGAAGCGGCGAGAGGAGTTCGAGCTGACCGATCACCTGCAACGGGCCTGCCTTAACTGGCGTCGGTGGTGGCTCCGGAGTGGTTGGCTTCGGCGGCTCGGTGACGCCTGGAGCGGGCACCGGTTTCGATTGCTGGGGAGGAAGGGGCAGGGGGCGCCAGTTTGCAGTGGTCAAATCGTGAATCGTGAACTCGTAGATGAGAAGCTTCTTGGCGTAAAGCCGACGGGCTTGGTCGGTTCGCAGGAATTCCTGCCTTGCGCCGGTTGATGCCGCGCCGTTCTGGGCGATCACCTGGAGTGGGCGACCGAGGGCGCGGCCGAGGTGGGCGGCGAAGCCAGCACCTTCGCCCCAGCCGAGGCCAGGATCGGAGTAGATGTTGGTGAAGCTGTCGCCTAGGAGTACGACGTCCGAGTTGGGGTCGGAGGTGAGCGGACGGTTGGTTGCCTGGTCGAAGATTTGCGTGGCGACGACTTCTTCGGGAGCATACAAGGACTGACCCGTCGGCAGGGCTAACATTTCCACGAGGTCACCCAAGCGGCGACGTGACTCGGTGCGAAGGCTGGTAACCAGCGGCCTGGATGGCGTGGGCAAGGGGAAACGTCGCTGTACGGTACCGGCGATTGCGGTCGCCATCTCGGCCATCCATTCGGGGCGCCAATGGGTATCCTGAGCGAGGTAGAGTGTCCGTCCGGTTAAGGCGGTCGTGCGCGTCAGTTCAGTAGCATCGAAGACAACGGCACCGGCTTGTTCCATTTCCTCGGTAAATTGTTTATAGCCAGGATTGTTCAAGACCGCTCGGGAAGCCTGAGCGGTTAGCTGCTCGGAGTGCACCATTGACTTGTCGGGCATCGGGAGAAGGAGAACAGCGACGTCATGTTTGCGGAGATCGCGAATGAAGGCGGCGAGCGCCGGTCGGGGATCCGGGTGCGGATCCTTCTCGACCTCGCGATCCTTCATGGCTTTCATACGGGCGCTGAGAGCTCCGCGGCTAAGGAAATCGGCCCCAGCAACGTAGTCAACCCCTGGCTGGTAGAGCAGCCAGCCGTTCCTGCCAATGATCACCTTGTGGTTGCCGACGCCGAGCCATTGGGTCATGACCGCCTGGAGATTGGCTTGAACCCACGACCGCACCGGAGAGCTTTTTTCGAGGGCGGTCTCGTAAGAGGCCAGATACTTGCGATCCGTGAGTTCGGTCCAACGGCCGGCGAGGGGTGCTTCGAAGACTTGGAAAATGGTCGGTCGTTGGTGCCGGAGGAGTTCGAGCGCGAACTGGCTAAGGGGGACCACAATGAGCAGAAACGCGAAAGCCCACGAGAGGCCCCGGGCGACGGCGGGGCGGACTTCGGTTGCATTCAGCTCCGCTTGGCTGTCTTCTTCGGTGTGCTTCCGATGAACAGGGGTTTCAGACGGCATTTTAGAATTGGAAGTAAAGGAAGGGATTCACGGTCTGGGTCCAGAGGAAGACTACGCTGGTCGCGAAGAGGGTGAGGCAAAGAACGGCTCGGACGGGAGTGAGGCGTTGGGTAAAGTTCCAGGTCTGTGGGGCACCCCAAACGATCACCGCGCAGGTAGCAAATAGAAACAGGTAATACGGGGTGTGGATGCCCGCGGTGGCCAAGGATGCCGCGGGCGAGATGTTTTCAGCACCGATCAGGGAGCGAATGATCTGCACGGACTGGGGAAGCGTTTCCGCCCGAAAGAAGACCCAACCGACGCAGATGAGCAAGAACGTTCCCGCGACGCGAATCGGTTTCGGGAACTGATCGAAGATTCCGCGCATGCCGAGCTTCCGTTCGAGACTGAGCAACAGGCCATGGTAGAGGCCCCAGATTACGAAATTCCAACTGGCACCATGCCACAAACCACCGAGCAGCATTACCGTCATCAAATTGAGGTAGGTGCGGGATTCTCCGAGCCGGTTACCACCGAGCGGGATGTAAAGGTAGTCCCGTAGCCAAGTAGAAAGGGATATGTGCCAGCGGCGCCAGAGTTCGGTAATGCTGGTGGAATGGTAGGGGTCATCGAAGTTCTTCATGAGGCAGAAGCCAAACATCAGCCCCAGGCCAACCGCCATATCGGAGTAGGCAGAGAAGTCGAAATAGATCTGAAAGGCGTAGGCGAACAGTCCGTACCAGGTATCGAGGGGACTCAGCCCAGCAGCCGCGAAGGCGCGGTCGGCCACGTGTCCCATCGGGTTAGCAAGCAGGATTTTTTTGGCCATGCCGAGGGAAAAGAAGGCCGCCCCGCGGGCGAATTTTTCGTAGTTAAAGGCCCGGCTGCGGATTTGTTCGGCGATCGTGTGATAGCGAATGATCGGCCCTGCAATCAGGTGGGGGAAGAGGGCGACGAAGCACTGGTAGTCGATGGGGTTTCGCAGGGGGCGCGCATCGCCGCGATAGACGTCGATGGCATAGCTCATCGATTCAAAGGTATAGAACGAGACGCCAATCGGGAGTGCGACGTGAAGGAGCGGGGCGATTTCAGCGGGCATCCCGACGCCCAAGGCGATAGCATTGACGCTTTCGGCGGCGAAGTCGTAGTACTTGAAGAAGCTTAGAATGGCAATGTTGGTAAAAATAGAGATGCCAAGGGCGACCTTTTGGCCGAGGTTGCGGCTGGTTCCTTTCAGGAGAAAGGGCAGGTCCGGGCCGTCCATGGGGAGTCCGGAATACTTCACGAGAGCAAGACCGCAGAAGTAGTCGACATAGGACGTGATGAGCATAAGCAACACCCAGGGAGGGTTGGCCCAGCCATAAAAGATATAGCTCATCACTGTAAGCATCAGGGTGAGCCAGCGAAAGGGCAGGGCGTAGTTCAGAAGTAGGACGAGGGGGAGGAAATAGGCAAGGAAAATGTGGGAACTAAAAACCATTAGAATCGCTTAGCGGGATATAATCCAATAGGATGGCACTGCCTCAACCCGATTGTCCAACCAAATTAACTTCGATCTGCCGGCCGAGCGAAGGAGCCGTTGTGCCAATCACGCGCCGGCGGTTGTTAGCTGCGGGCATATCGTCTTTCGCCGCTAGTGGTCTCTCCGCGGAAGCGGGGCGATCTCGGCGGGATAGCATCCAAAGTTCCCTAGCAGGAATAGAGAGCGAGTGCCGACAGGCCGGCAATGGCGATTGGCGTAAATACTATGATGCCTTGCGGCCCCTGCGAATGGAGCTGAATCGACTTGTGGCCGATGGATTCCGAAATCCTCGTCCCTCGCGAGTGCGGGCCGACAAACTGGCTCTTCTCCGGTCCCGCAGTGAACCGCTGCGGTTCACTGCGTCAGGGGACTGTATCCACGCTTGCCTTTTTGACTTTCAAAGGCCGGATCAGCCGCAGGAACCAGAGGCGTGGGTCGGAGCAATGCGTATGGTCGGCCAGATTACCGCTCTATCAAAATGGCTGAAGTCTAGAGGGGCCGATCTAATTGTGGCGGCCGTGCCGCGGGTCGTGGAGCTCTATCCGGAGTCGTTTCTGGCGGAAGCGGTGCCTCGGCCGGGTATAATTGCGCCCCATCTCCGGTTTCTAACAGCGGAACTTCTACGAGCCGATGTCGAGGTGTTCGATCTCTTTCCGCCTTTAAAACTCGCGGCTGAAAAAGGTGCGATTCCTCTCTACCTACCCACCGACGCTCACTGGACGGATCCGGCTCAACGGCTTTCGGCGGGGCTGTTGGCGAGACATCTGGGGCGCTATCCATTTGCGCAGGAAGCGAATAAAACAATTGGGCTTTACAAGATCCGCCCGGCTGAATTTCGCTTCGGCGGGTACTTTTATGAGTATCTAACGGAAGCTGAACTGGATCGAACCCGGCCATCGATGACGCAGGCAATTGAAGAGGTTGTGACAGCCGCTGGGAAGCCATTCATGGCGCAAGCAAAAGCACCGATCATGGTAGTGGGTGATAGCTTCACTGCGTTCTCGCAACAGGCTGTCGGGCGCGAACAATCCGGCGAAGCGGCAGCCCTTCGGAAGGCGAACGACCCATTTGCGGAGTTCAAGCCGCCGGCCGGGAGTGGAATTGTCCCTTATTTGGCACGTCAACTTAATGTGCCGGTCTCACATCGAGCCTTGTTGGGTTCAACTTTGGAACCGTTTCGAGATCTCTTTCGCGATCCTGACTTGCTCGAAGGAACTCAGGCCGTAGTCTGGATGATCAACACGACTTCGCTGTTCCGACCGGAGGCGTATCCTCCAGCCTTTAGAACTCCGCCGGTATAGTGGGATTTCTACCCGTTCCGCGATCGGTTTACCGGCACCGAGCCAGTTCCCGCCAAGGCTCGCTTAAAAGCGTGTCCACGATGCTGCGATGCAGGAAACCAAGCTAGAATGGGAATCGGCTTGGGGAATTCGTGGCCTCTTCCTTCCTTAATTAATGACCTATTTAACCGACCTTTTTAGGAAATCGACGCGGCTTCAATGGCTGCTCCTAGGCTTGCTCTTGTTTTCTGGCTATGCCCGTTTCAGTACTTTGGCGGACCGTATGACACACTGCGATGATAATGGGTTCTTGTTAAATGCCTTGGGCTCTGAGTCAGCCGCTAAGGCAGCGGATAACGTGTCGAAGGCGTGGACGTACGTCCCCGGCCAGTACTTTGTAGGTTTCCCGCTTTGGAGTAAGGCGACAACCTTTAATGCGGCGGTAAAGGCGGCGCGCCTGCCGAGTGCTGTTAGCGCGACGTTGGGGATCCTGCTGTTTTTTCTGGTGATCTTTCTGATCCAACGCGGCGTTGGGTGGCCCGACAAGACGGGTGCGTTCACGGCCATGATCGCGACCTTAAGCATGCGGGCCATGGTGGAAAGCCAACAAGGATATAGCTACGCGAATACTTACTTGTTTGTGGCGCTTCAGGTGGCCGCGATGGTCTGGATTGTTCAGCGCGAAAACCTCGGTTGGACGCGCTGGTTATATGCCCTTGGAGCGTCGAGTTTTGTCGGTTTGGTGGGTCTGTTCTTTAGCTACCAAATGCTCTTCCCATCGGCCGCAGCGGGAGTTGCCTGTGTCCTTGCAGCATGGCGCGAGTTCACGCGGTCAGATTCGCAGAGCGCATCCCTGGCAAGGCCTCTAGGTGTTGCGGCAACAGGCCTGGTGGGGTTTGGTGCCGGATACCTCTGGCTCTGGAAGACCTATCTCGGAGTCCTCGTAAAGAACGGGACCAATATTCCAGGCTGGGCGCAGTTTGAAGTCATTCATTGGAGCAAAGCGGGTGGGATCGGCGGCTATCTTGGTGCCGTCTCGCAGAAGATATTACTGTTATTCGGTTTCCTGACCGCCCCAATCTGGCCAGCATTGGTTGGGACGACGGCTCAACTTGTGTGGGGTGGGATGATGCTGCTCTTAGCGGTCATCGGCGCCTGGGCAGGTTGGCGGAGTCCCGAGCCCGGCAAGCGGCTGTTGTCCCTTTACGGGGCAATCGCCGTCGTCATGATGCTCGGGGCCAACCTCGCCGGCTTAATTCCGGTGGGAGTTACCCGTCACAGCTTCATCCTCTTTGTGCCCGTCTTGGGGCTATTGCTCTGCGGTGAACTTCACCTCAGCCAGTCAATTGATTGGAGGAAACGATTTTTTACTGCCGCCGTTGTTGGCCTGTTACTCTTTCATGCGCGGTTCGAAGATTTCAATAGCGCGACCGGAAACCAGTTCGATGTCGCCCGGCTAAGTAAAGAAGTAATTACACGGCGGCCGATCGCACTCGTTGCTCTTGACTGTACGTGGGACGCTCGATTGGCCCAACATATATCGAATAGTACGGCATTCCCTTGCGGCGTCGTTGAAGATGGTGCGGCGGCGATCAAGTCCCTGGAAGCGAAGCCGGATGGGGGGGCTCTTCTTCTGACGAGCCACCGCTCGGACCCTCTGATCTCTCTGGCGGGAGCTCTGCAATCGCATCCGGATTGGAAACTGGAGCGTGTTGTGGCCCTCCAGCCGAAAGGTTCAACCGAGCCAATCGGGATGGTGAACGGAGGTAATGGCTTTTTCGTGGCTTCGGTGACCAAACCCATATCGGTACAAGAAGGATGTGCGCTCCAGTTTGGGCCCGGTTGGAACGTGCGGGAAGGCGGCGAGGACTGGTGGCGTTGGACGGATCGCGGGGGGACCGTTACGATTGTTAGTTCCCAAGCCGAAAAACTTACCCTGAAGGGACTAGTCACGAGTGCAACGCCAGCAAATATCCTTCGCGTCCGACTCGACGGTAAACCGCAGCCAGACATCTCGCTGAATCTTGGGACTGTACTTAATTTGGAACTTCAGATGAGTGGATCGCCGAAAGAATTTGAGTTTCTGAGCGCGAACGCAGGAATTAAGATGCCCCCAGATACACGGACCTTCGGGATGCAGATTCGCAGCTGGCAGTTAGTCGGCGAGAAATCAGGCCGCTGCGAGATTCGATAGAAAATGCTAAATACGTTGCTAGTTGCGATACCTGCTGTTTTCCTTGTTTTCTTGTTCCTGAGTTTGAAACGACGAGGTTATGGGAACCGAGAAAGTCAATTGCTCGCGATGGGTGGAGCTGGGCTCACCGTGGTTGCTTCGACAGAGTTGCTTAGTTTGATCGGCATGCTGAGCCGCTGGCCAATTGCGATTGCCTGGGTGGCAGCGAGTGCTCTCGTCCTTTGGATAGTTCCAAAGTTCGTCCCATTGCAGCCTACGAGCGAAGACCAGAGCAGTGCGGATGGCGTAATGCTCTGGAGCATTGGGGCCCTCGTGGTTGGGTTAGTGGCTCTCGTCGCTGTTTGCGCCGCACCATCGACTTGGGATGCGATGACTTACCATTTGCCGCGGGTGGTTCAGTGGGCGATGAACGGAAGCTTGCGCTTTTATCCGACAAATGAGCCGCAACAGCTATTTCAGCCGCCGCTCGCTGAATACTTCATGCTCCATCTGTACTTGCTGGCAGGTTCCGATCGGCTAGTAAATCTGGTTCAGGTGTTGGGGTTTGGCGGCGCGGCGATTAGCGCGTCGCTCATTGCGCGCGAATTGGGCGCCCGACCCCTAGGGCAGGCCTTTTCCGCCCTTCTGGTTCTCACTTTGCCCCAAGGCATCATGCAGGCCTCTGGAGCTAAGAATGATTGTTCGCTCGCGCTCTGGCTCATGGCGATGATGTTTGGAATGATTCGCTATCTCAGGACAAGTTCAAGACTTTGGCTCCTGGCCGGTGCCTCTTTTCTTGGCTTAGCCGTCTTAACGAAAGGAACTAGCTATGCGTATGCACCTGGCCTTCTCCTGGCTGTATTCGGAATGGAATGGACCGCGGCAAAGAGAAACTGGAAGCCGGCTGCTCTGGCGATGGTGGTACTCGTTTTGGCGATTAATGGAGGGCACTATTTCCGCACATTCCGGCTGTTCGGATCTCCGCTGGGAAATGGCTACGCCGATGCCGGAAAGAGCTCCTCATTCCGAAATGAGGGTATTGGGCTAAAGCTTCTTTGGGGTAACGTTTGGCGTAATCTGGCGCTTCACGCCGCGACACCAGTGCCGAGTTGGAATGCGGACATCCAAACTGCGACTGAGGACGTGATTCGTTGGATGGGTGAAGATCCCCAGAATCCGAACGCCCTTTGGGTGGGCAGTCGCTTCGCCGTTCCCGAGTTGAGTATGCGGGAGGGAACGGCGAGTAATCCGCTCCATCTGCTCATGGGAATAGGGGTTCTCTTGTGGGTCTTTTTGCGACGGAAGACGATGGATCGCAATTTGGTGGTCTACGCAGGGGGTGTAGCGACGGCGCTGCTCCTGTTCTGTCTGCTCCTTCGATGGCAGCCTTGGCATACCAGGCTGCACTTTAGTTGGTTTGTGGCGATTGCTCCCTTAATTGCTGTGTGGCTGGAGCGGGCGAAATCGAAGGCATGGATTGGGACCGGCGCGGGGCTACTACTACTTTCGGCAGGCCCTGCGGTGATCCTAAATCATGCTCGGCCGTTGGCCTTTGGGGCAAGTGTTCTCAGCACTCCTTGGAATACTACCTTGTTCGCGGACGGAACATCTTTTGAGGCGAGCTTCCAAATGGTTGCCAAGAAACTCCTGGCGAGCCCCTGTCGGGATGTTGTGGTGGACACATCGCAGTTGACCTACCTCTACCCTCTTTACTCTTTGCTCGATCCTTTGCATAGCGGAATCCGGCTGCGCGAAATTGGCTTCAAGAACGACACGACGCGACTGGGTGATATGGAACGAAGAGGATGCGTGGCCGTATGTCTGGCCTGCTCCAATGCGACCGCCGCAAAGGATCCAGTGTTGGGCCGGGGAGGCTGGTTTTCGGAAAAGGTTGGCGATATCGTTCTTTACTCAAACCCCGTGGGTGGCATCATTCGGCAGAGCTGCGCTGTCAGCTTCGGACCCGGTTGGGGTGTTCGCGAAGGAACTGGTCAAGATTGGTGGCGCTGGACAGCTAAGGGCGACAAAATAATGATTGCAACTTCCGAGGCCGGCAAGTTAAGGCTTACTGTCCCGCTGGGAAGCGTGCCGCGCAACAATACTGTGTTGTTTCGTTGGAATGGAAAGCCACTGCCGGATGAACCACTGAGTGGATCGAAGGTATTCGAGTTGGAGCTTGATGCGGTGATGGGGCAGAATGCTCTCGAGATTGAGAGCGTCAAGCCGGGAGAGCAGATCCCGCCGGACACTCGGAGTTTCGCACTCCAGCTTCGAAGCCTGCAAATAAAGGGACAGAAAGTGGGTAGTTGTGAAATCCCATAGCGAGACGCCATCCACATCGCCGCGGCTATTGGCAGAACTGGCTGACTGGTCCGCACGCTATGGTGCTGACCTCATGTTGACGCAAGGGGCCGGCGGCAACACGTCGGTGAAGGATGACGGATGGCTTTGGGTCAAGGCTTCCGGTGCCTGGCTCGAGCATGCGCAAGTGAAGGAGACCTTTGTCCCGGTGCCGGTTGCGACGATTCTCGAAGGGTTGAACGTCGGTGAAGACCGCAAGGCAGAGTGGACGGCACCGAGCGGTAAAGTGCTGCGGTCGTCGATCGAGACTAGTCTGCACGCGGTGCTTCCGGAGCGCTGGGTTTTCCATCTCCACACGGTTTCTTCAATGCTTTGGTCGGCGAAGAAAGGTGGTCAAGCGGGTATTTCCGAGCGAATGGCGGGCCTCCCCTGGGAGTGGGTTCGCTACGATCGCCCTGGTCTGCCGCTGACGCGCGCGATTGTCGAACGGCTCGGGAGTAGACCTCAGGTCCTAATTCTCGCTAATCACGGTCTGGTTGTGAGTGGTGACTCCTGTGCTGAGTTGAACGAGTTGCTGCTGGAGACCGAGCAGCGACTCTCGTTGGCGCCCCGGCAAATCGAATCAGTGGATCCTCAAGTCCCGCGGGCGACGGTTCCCGCGCATTATCATCTGGCTCACTATGCCGATGCGCACTGGTGCGCCGTTGACCCAGCCTCGTTTGAAGCGGCTATTAAAGGAATGCCAGCGCCAGACTTCGCCGTTTTTCTTGGAGCCCGATTAGTTGGCGTTCGCCGTGGTGAGTCGATCGAATCGGCCGCCGCACCCTACCGGAGGCAATTCGGAATTGAGCCGGCGGTATTCCTGCTCGAAGGCCAAGGTGCCTTGATTCGTGACTCCGTCAGTGAAAACGGGGAGCAACTGTTGGAAGCGTTGGGGCGGATGTTGGTGCGGCTTCCCAGCGGGGAATCCTTAACGTATCTGCCGATACCGGAGATTCATGGGCTACTCGACTGGGACGCGGAAAAATACAGACAGTCGCTGGTAGAGTAATATGTGATGCAGATTATAGTCCCGATGTCGGGCTTTGGGGAACGATTCCGGCGGGCTGGTTACGAGGTGCCGAAGCCGCTCATTCTGGTGGATGACAAACCAATAATCGCTCACGTCATCGACCTATTTCCCGGCGAAACTGATTTTCTTTTTGTCTGCAATCAGGATCATCTCGACAATCCTGATTACCGGATGCGAGAGATCCTTGAGCAGTACTGCCCGACGGGCAGAGTCTTCGGCATCCGCCCGCATAAGCTGGGACCGGTATTTGCGGTCAGCGAAGTGTTCGACGCGATCGATGATAACCGCCCGGCGATCGTCAACTATTGCGACTTTACCGCCTATTGGGACTGGTCCGACTTCTGCACGTTTGTTGCCGAGACGCGGTGCGATGGTTGCATACCTTCGTACCGAAATTTTCATCCGCACATGTTGCACTCTACTGCCTTTGCCTACACGCGCAATGAGGACCTCTGGGTGCGGGCGATTCAGGAAAAGCAACCGTACACCAATCAGCCTATGGAAGAGTTCGCCTCCAGCGGAACCTACTATTTTTCTTCGGGCGCGCGGATGAAACGATGTTTTCTCGAAACCATGGAACGGAAGCTCGCCGTAAATGGGGAATACTATGTTAGCTTGGCGTACGTTCCGCTAATCGAAGCCGGCGACGCAATTGCGATCTACGAGCTACAACATTTCATGCAATGGGGGACGCCGGAGGATTTGGCGCAGTATTTGCGCTGGTCGGCCGTGTTCCGGCGTCTGGCGACGGATGAACAGACGCCGACGCAGTTTTTGCGCGAAGGCAGTGTGGTGATGCCAATGGCGGGCGCCGGGCAAAGATTTGCCGATCAGGGCTACACTCTTCCGAAGCCTTTGATTCCAGTGAGCGGCCGGCCAATGGTCGTACAAGCCGCCCGCGATCTACCCGCCGCAGCCCAGTACGCGTTTGTTCTACGCCGTGATCTGCCCCATCTCGAAGATATTCAACGAGCGCTCGCAGTTAACTTCCCCAATTCCTTCCAGGTTGTGCTGGAGCACTTGACCGATGGTCAGGCTCGCACCACGCTGTTCGGTCTCGATGTCGTCGATGAATCTTCTCCCGTGACAATCGGCGCCTGCGATAACGGAATGATTTTTGATCGCGCGGCGTTCCAGCAATTGCGGCAATCCTCTGATGTCGACGTCATTGTTTGGGGGATGACGGGGCATCCGGGGGCGGCACGCCATCCCTGGATGTATGGCTGGATCGACGCCGAAAATGGCCAGGTTCGAGCGGTTTCAGTTAAGGTGCCGCTCTCCAACCCAGCTACTGACCCTGCTGTCGTCGGAACATTTACGTTCCGGCGCGGCAGTGACTTTAGGGCGGCGGCCGAGCGGATGATTGCTCGAAATGCACGGGTGAACGGAGAACTTTACATTGACACCTGCATCAACGACGCCATAGCGATGGGACTGCGTTGCCGCCTGTTCTTGCTGGATTATTACGTGGGTTGGGGCACGCCCGACGACTTAAGGACGTTTGAATACTGGCAAAGTTGCTTCCATAAATGGGCTGGCCATCCCTACCGATTGGAGTTAGACTCCCGAGTTGATCTCGACGCCCTGACTGCACTTTCCGCCCGATTTGCGGCGGTGACTCCCGCCCGGCCGTCGAGGATCCGGCAGTGAAGCCGAGACTCTCGGTGGTGATTCCAGCCTACAACGAAGCGCGCAATCTGCCGCTGCTCCTTGAGCGCTCTGCCGCATCGCTCACGCGGCCGGGAGTCGAACTCGTTATTGTCAACAATGGCTCAAAAGATGATTCGGCAGCCGTCCTGAAGGAGCTGTTGCCTCGATATCCTTTTGCCCGCAGCGTAAATGTGCCGGTGAATCAGGGATATGGCTACGGTATACTCAGCGGCCTTCGTGCTGCCGAAGGAGAAGTCCTCGCCTGGACCCACGCAGACAATCAGACTGATCCAGGGGATACGATTCGCGGATTGGAGCATTTTGAGAAGGTGAGTAACCCGACGGGGCTATTCGTGAAGGGTAAGCGGTACGGGCGCCCAGCTGCCGATGTCTTCTTCACGTCTGGAATGTCTGTCTTTGAGACGGTTTTGATGGGTAAGCCATTGTCGGATATCAATGCGCAGCCGACGATGTTCCATCGCAAATTCTGGGAGACGTGGCGGAACCCGCCGCACGATTTCTCTCTTGACCTCTACGGCTTCTACCTCGCCAGGCGAGCCGGCTTAACCGTCGAACGGTTCCCGGTTCAGTTTGGGCAACGGGCTCATGGTGTTTCTCACTGGAACGTCAACTGGCAGGCGAAGCTCAAATTTATCCGGCGTACGCTGGACTATAGCTTTCAACTGAAGCGAGAGCTAAAGGAGTCGACGTGAATATCATCCGCCACCGGAGAAACACACGCGCGGAACTGGAGCAGACCCCGCGGCAATATGGGATCGAGCTGGATATCCGTAGCCAAGGGGAGGAACTGATCCTTCATCACGATCCGTTTGCCGGGGGGGAGAGATTCGTCGATTGGCTGGATTCGTTTCAGCACGGCACCCTTATTCTAAATGTGAAGGAAGAGGGGCTCGAAGACCGCGTTCTCGCCCTGATGAAGGAACGGGGCATCAACGACTTCTTTTTCCTGGACCAATCGTTCCCCTTCTTAATCAAGACTGCCCGCGCGGGTGAGAGTCGATGCGCGGTCCGTATCTCCGAGTTTGAGTCCATCCATACCTGCTTGTCTCTGGCGGGAATGGTCGACTGGGTGTGGGTGGACTGCTTTACGAAATTTCCGTTGACGGCTACCGATGCCGGTCTGCTGTCTGAGGCTGGTCTCAAACTGTGTCTGGTCTCGCCGGAACTGCAGGGGCGCATGGCACCAGAAGAGATCAGGGCCATGAGGGCCCTATTGGCCAGTCTTGGCATCACCGCCGACGCCGTTTGCACGAAGACGCCAGAGCTATGGGGCTAACACTGCGCCAGTTAGCCACGAATCCGCTTTTCGCAGTAGGCGTTGTAATTCGAATATTTCTACTTCTATTTGCCGCACCCGTCGTGCAGAGCAAATGGTTCGTACCGTTTCTGAAAGAGGCTTTGGTCCATCCTTCCATTGACCCGTGGTCGACCCATTTGGCGCACGGCGGAGATCCAATGGGCTTCCCCTACGGACCAGTAATGTACCTGCTCCACGCCCCCTTAGTGTGGGTGGGGGACATCATCGATCGGTCCGTGGGCACCGATTGCTATGCCGGGATCGGTTTCGCGTTGACGATCCTCGGATTGGATATTGGTTGTCTCCTATTACTCGAGAAATTACTCCGGGTTCCTGCCCACCGCCTGCTAGTGCCCTACTGGCTTTCGCCCATCGTGATCTATATTTGCTACTGGCATGGGCAGACCGATATGGTGCCAGTTTACCTGCTGCTCGCCTCCCTGTATTTCCTCCAACGCCTGCGGGTCGAGTATGCCGGCGGCGCGCTGGCTCTGGCGATGGCGGCAAAGCTGAGCATGTTGTTGCCGCTTCCTTTCCTTTGCGTTTATTTCCTCCGGAATAAGCGTATCCGCAGGGGCTTGGGCCGATTCTTGGCCTCGGCGATTGGTGGTTTCCTGCTCGTGCAAGGCCCGTACCTCCTATCGCCAGGTGTCCACCGCATGGTTCTACAGAGTCCGGAGATTCAGAAGATTTATCGCGTGTCGATCTCGATCGGGGAGAATCATTCGGTCTACATTCTTCCGCTTACCTATCTCCTATTGGTTTACATTGCTTGGCGCATTGGACGAATGAGCTTCGACTTAATGTTCGCCTTCCTAGGCATGTCGTTCTTTCTGGTGTTACTACTGGCACCCGCTTCGATCGGATGGTTTCTGTGGACGGTGCCGTTCTTGGTGGCGCATCAAGTGGCGGGGGGAACCGCATCACTAATCCTGGTGACGACCTTTTCTCTGCTCTTGATCGGTTTCCATTTGGTTAACTCAACCGGTGCGTCCGTCCGATGGGTAGATCTCGATCTATCGGGTCCGCTTTGGCAAGGGACCGCGGCCGGCGGGCGCCATCTGCAGTCCCTTTGGCTCACGGCGATGACCGGGGTCGGCGGTGTTTTGAGTCTGCGAATGTTACGCGAGGGAGTGCAGCGGAATGACTATTATCGCTTGAGCCGCCGCCCGCTGGCGATTGGCATCGCGGGCGATTCCGGCTCCGGAAAAGACACCCTGAACCGGGCGTTGGCCGGTCTGTTTGGCGATGATTCGGTCGTCAATGTTTCCGGAGATGATTACCATCTGTGGGACCGCCATGCGGCTATGTGGCGAGCGGTCACGCACCTGAATCCGCAGGCCAACGACCTTATGGCCTTCTCGCGTGACGTTCTGTCCCTGATGGGCGGAAAGCCAATCCTGTGCCGCCACTACGATCACAAGGCCGGTCGCTTTAAGAAAGCTTCCGTGGTCCAGAACAACGACGTCATCCTGGTGAGCGGTTTGCATGCGCTTTATGTGCCAGCCTTAAGCGAGAGATTCGATGTGCAGATCTTTCTGGCGATGAACGAGGATTTGAGACGCTATTTCAAGGTCCGCCGCGATGTCCATGAACGAGGACATGATCTTGCAAGAGTTCGAGAGTCGATCGAGCGCCGCCGGGCTGATACGGAACGCTTTATTAACCCCCAGGAATCGATGGCCGGGCTGGTGTTTTCACTGGAGCCGACGAACCCGGAAAAATTGGATCTGCTCCGGGCTGAAGATCCGGCGCTTCATTTGCGCGTTCGGATTCGGCGCGCGCTCTATTGGGATCGTCTGGTTCGGATTTTGATAGGCTTGTGCGGTTTGCACGTTGACATCGAAATGCTCGGGCCGAGCGAGGGCGTTACCCTGATGATTGACGGTGAAATCGGTCGCGAGGATATTGCGCTGGCCGCAAACCAGTTGATTCCTCAGGTAGAGGAACTATTGGCCGTCGAACCACAATGGGAGGACAACATGATGGGAATCATGCAGTTGATCACGCTGTTTCACTTGACCGAAGTGATCCGGGCGAGGGCGTCCGAATGAGCCTGGAAACTCGCCATCCGCATCTATTGCTGAGCCCACCTGCCGCAGTGTTGTTCGATTTGGACAATACTCTCTATGCCTACGACCCAGCTCACGCCGCAGGGATGGCCGCGACCCGGAAAAAGGCCTGCGCGTTAGTCGGTTGTACCGACGACTCATTTGACCATTTTTTCGATCAGGCTAGGCGAGACGTGAAAGTCCAACTGGGTAGTAACGGTGCCGCTCATAGCCGCTTGCTTTACTTCCATCGCATGGTAGAGTTACTTGGGATGAAGTCGCAGCCGTTGCTTGCGCTCGACCTGGAACAGACTTATTGGCGGACGTTTCTCGGCGCGGCGAAGCTGTTCCCGGACGTCAAAGAGTTCCTCGACGAATTGCGGAGTGCGGGAGTGGTTACTGGATTAGTTACTGATTTAACCACTCAGATTCAGTTTCGCAAGCTAATTTACTTCGGTTTGGACCACTCGTTTGACTATGTTGTAACATCCGAGGAGGCTGGAATGGAGAAGCCGTCGGCGGCGCCTTACGCGTTGATGCGGCGGAAACTCGGTGAAACCAGAGGAACCCTCTGGATGATCGGGGACAACGGTGAGACCGATATTGCCGGTTCGCGAGAGCATCTCGCTGCCGTCACCTTGCAAAAACGTCACGTCGGCGTCAAGATTGAGGGCGGTGAGCGCGCGCCGGAAATTGTTTTCGACGAATTCGCCGAATTGCGACGGGCCTTTGGGAGATTGGGAATATTCCAAATGTAAATGCTATCCTAGGAATAATACTCCCTATCATGAACTTTTTTGAGCACTATCGCGCCGACCTAATCGCCAGCCTGAATGCGCTAGATATTGGCGGTATTGAAGATGCGGCTGCTATTTTGTCAGAGGCTCGGGCGAGCGGCAAGACAATCTATTTGGGCGGCAATGGGGGCAGCGCCGCTTCCGCTTCGCATTTCGTTTGCGATATGGTGAAGGGTGCGAGTTATGGAAGAAATAGCCGTTTTCGCATTGTTTCTCTCAATGAAAACATTGGTACGTTGACCGCCTACTCCAACGACGTTGGCTACGACGCCATCTTCACCGAACAGCTTAAGAATTTCGCTCAGCCCGGTGATGTTTTCATGGCGATCAGTGGATCGGGCAATTCTCCCAACGTGGTGAAAGCCATAGAGTACGCGAATCAGATCGGCTGCAAAACGATCGGGCTGTCCGGCCGAGACGGCGGTAAGCTAGCTGAACTCGCTCAGTTGAACATTCACGTCCCTAACCACCACATGGGTCGTATAGAAGATGTTCACATGATGACGTGTCACATGATCGCCTACTACTTTATGGAAGCCGTAACCGCATAGCCGCAGTTTGCGTTCCGACTGAGCTACCTTTAGCTCTTCAGCGTCTGAAAGCCTTCGGCAAGTTCGGGGCCACAGTGGCCGGTCTCAGAGTGAGAGCGGACGTTCTCTCAAAACGAATCGCTGACGGGGCGAGGACAACAAGTTCTCGATCATCCGGAGAGACTCCCGCTTTGCGGGGCACAAAAAATCGATCAAACTTCAGCTCTAACTCGACCCATTTGCCGGGCGCGAAGGAATGCCCTCGTAGGTCGACTTCTATCGTGTAATCGGTCGATTGAAGGGCGATCCTCACAGGAAGTGCCTCTCCAGACCCGAGGTCAATCACGGACGTATTCAACTGGCCCTTCAATTGTTCAGTGAAGATCGTCGAACCCTTCATTAGCAGATACTGCTTTCCAGGGAGCCAGTCTCGCAGAACCTTGATTCTTATCCCCCGGCTCGTAATCCATCCGCCCGAAATACCTTCCACTTTAGCCCGTGGTTTTACGTAAACTCCAACAACGTGATCGTTAATTAAGACTTCATCGATCTTCGCCATCCGAGTCGATACCAAGCTACGAATCTCAGCTGCGTTATCCCGAAACATTTGCACCGTCGGCATCGGATTCTGTGCATCGCCGAATGGTATGTTTTCACTGATCATTGCGACGTCAGCGTCCTGCAAGAACTCTCGAAAGGGCTGAAAATTACTTAGAACTACGTTACCGCCCACTGGGTCAACGACCTGAAACGTCCGACCGGTCATCTCGTAGTAGCTTACCTGAACAGCGGCCGGAGTTTGGTAATCGGTAACTCGATCGGCAAAGAACTTAGGAGTCTCGACCTCAAAAAGAGTTAAGTAATCGCCGATAGCCCGATAAGCGCGGGGTAGTTGCTCAAACTGGGTCCGGGCCAAAGTGAGTGACGTACGTCCCGAGTAGCTTTGAAGCGTTCGGGCTGCACCGAGTGCAAAGACCATCAATGGGATCACCATCGAAAGACGCTGCCACCGAAGTGCGGACGTGGGCCGCGCGATCGTTCCGATAGCCCTCGTCAGGAGGGCAAAGAGCAGCAGAATCGGTGCCGTCAACATCGAACCGACGACCGGCGACTTGGCCGTGTTCGCCGTCAGGACTGCCATGGTCACCACAACTAAGAGCGCCACGAACAGTATTGCTGCGTTTCCGGTTTCTATGGAACGAGGGGTCGGCGCGCCGCTAGAACTCCCGACCCGGAGCACGATTGCCTGGATAACGAACAAAACAAGGACCACTCCCAGGACGATCAGCGCCGGATATCCCAGGTGCTGTTGTGCAATAGAAAATGGATAATACGCGTATCGTCCAATGGCATTAACGCCATACTCGGCAGCCCGCACCTCGTTTTCGGAACCGATCAGATGCCCGATAACGTAATAGGAGTAGAAAGCCTGGTACTTAGTCGCAATCATTAGGAGGCCGCCCAGCGATAGACAAAAGGTCGGGATGATGAAGTTTCGCAGTGACCTGCGAACGACAAGGCGCTCGGTTCTCGGGGCCCGTATATATTGGATCAGAATAACGAACGAAAATATCCCAAAGGTGCCGCCCAGAAAGACCAACAAAATGTGGCGAAAACAAATGGCATAAACACACGTTCCCGCCAAGTACCAAGTTGCACGACGATCATCCGAGCATTGTGTATAGATTACCAGCGAACAAACAATCCCGAAGAGGCAGGCCGCGGAGAAATCCATTCTGAAATCAAACATTCCTCCAACAAATTGAAAGGGGCTTGATATCAAAAGAAGTAACCCGACCGCGTAGTAACCCCACGAAGCGCTTCGAGTCAGCTTCGAAAACGTTGCGAAGACCACCACCTGGAGGACGATCCAATGGAAAAGATGGATACTGAGGGCGACGGCACGCGATACCCCAAACAAGAGATACAGGAAGGCCGCCTCAGATGGCATTAGCATGCCGGTTGGCTCCTTGCCCGTGATGCCCTGCCAGAGCGAGCTGAAGATGCCCCGAGACAACATCGATTCGAAGATCTGGTGAGATTTTGATAGATAACCCGCTTGGTCATTGGCGAACGGGTAGCCGCCCGAAATCTCCCGTGCCACAAAAGCGTAATACGCTGCAATCTGCACCAGTAATACGACCACGAAGAGCCAGTAGCTCCGATTAAAAATCGCTGAAGTCGCCGACTCGGTATTCGCCCCTAACTCGCGCGGCACTGGAGGCAAACTCGGGATATCGGTCGATGCTTCTATCGGAGTCTGTAAATCTGACATGGCGAAACCTTAAGTTCTAGAGCTTGAAGCCACTGGCGACGGCGTCGGTGCGGAACATCTTAACGGTATCAAGTGAATACTCGTCAAGATCCTTTCCTACCAATGCAAGTTTGTTCAAAATGTCACTCGTGACCGTTATGACATGACACCCAATTTCGTCCGCCTGAAATATGTTCAAAAGTTCGCGCGGGCTTGCCCAGATTAACTCGGTCTGGGGATACATTGCGAGAATTTCCAGTGCCGCCGCCATCATCGGAACCGGGTCCCTTCCGGTATCGGCCATGCGCCCGGCGAACACACTTACATAAGCCGGAGCGCCGCCCCCCAAAGCAAAACAGACGTCCCGAACTTGCCCCAAGGTCATGAGGGCCGTTACGTTTAACTTTACCCCCGCCTTCGAAAGACGGGAAACGAGATTATAAGTCGGCTCGCCCAACGTGTTAGTCACCGGAATCTTCACATACACGTTCTCGCCCCACGTCGCGATGGCGTGCGCCTGGCGTTCCATTTCGACCATATCATCAGCGAAGACTTCCAACGAAAGTGGCCGATCCGGAATGCTGCCGATGATGTCCCGCGAAAACGCTTCGTAGTCGGAGATTCCGGCCTTTCGCATCAACGTCGGATTGGTCGTAAATCCAGTGATGTACGGACTCTGGTAGAGCTTCATCATCGCGGCCTTGTCCGCACCGTCGGCGAAGATCTTTACTTTCAACTCAGAAACAGCTTTCATCGCAAAATTACTCCGTTGTAGTATAGCAACCCAGGATCCAATCCACGGCCTCGGCGAGCGAGGTCACCGTCACATCGGGCGGCCTCTCCGGGCCGCGCTCGGCATACTGGCAGTCGAGCAGAATCGTTCGGCATCCCGCCGCTGCCCCCGCATC
>JBKJLJ010000052.1:0-9384 GCA_046597015.1 Bryobacteraceae bacterium | reverse complement strand
CTTGGCGCATAAGCCAGCCGCCGTGGCGCTCATGGACGGTTTCATCCTCAGCCATTCGAAGATGAACCCGGCTCTGCACAAACAGCGGCAGACGTTTATTGAGGGCGAGCCGGGGGCGTTGTTGTGCGTGGAGTTCTATGGCGACCGGAGCGAGGATTTGCCGCCCCGGATGGAGGCCGTCGAACGGGATCTGCGGGAACGGGGGCTGGGCGACCGGTTTGTGTATGCGGTAGACGCGGCGACGCAGGCGCGGATCTGGGGGCTGCGGGAAGCGTCGCTGGGATTGTCGATGTCGATGAAGGACGATCATAAGTCGCTGTCGTTTGTTGAAGACACCGCGGTGCCGCCCGAGAAGCTGCGGGAGTATATCGACCGGTTTTTGGGAATCATTCGAAAGCATGAGACGACAGCCGGGATTTACGCCCATGCGTCGGTGGGTTGTCTCCATGTACGGCCGGTCATCAACATGAAGACCGCAGACGGGGTGCGAAAGTTCCAGGCGATTGCGGATGAGGTGGCGGAACTCGTGCTCGAGTTTGGCGGGGCTCTATCCGGAGAGCATGGCGACGGGATGGTGCGGAGTCCTTACATCCGGCAGATGTTCGGGGATCGGATCTACGAAGCCTTTCGGTCGATCAAGAAGACATTCGATCCGCACGGGATTTTGAATCCAGGGAAGATTGTAGATTCGCCCCCGCTAACCGCCAATCTGCGGTACGGGGCCGGATATAAGACCGTAGTCCCGGAGACGCATTTTACGTATGACGGATTTGCCGGCTGGGGCCACGCGGTGGAGATGTGCAGCGGGCTAGGGGCCTGCCGCAAGAAGTTGGAAGGAACGATGTGTCCCTCGTTCATGGTGACGCGGGACGAGAAACATTCAACGCGCGGACGGGCGAATGTTTTGCGCTTGGCGATGGCGGGGCGGCTGGGCGAGGCGGGGTTGCATGAGGATGGGGTGAAGGAAGTGCTGGACCTTTGTCTGGAATGCCGGGCGTGCAAAACGGAGTGCCCCGTGGGCGTGGATATGGGGCGATTCAAGAGCGAGTTTTTGGCCTCGCATTGGAAGCGGAAGGGCGGGCCTTCGTTGGGAGCCCGCGTGTTGGGGAATGCGCATGCCCTAGCGAAGGTCGGGAGTGCGTTTGCGCCCTTATCGGGGATGATTGCGAATGCGGGGCCGGTGCGCTGGTTGAACGAGAAATTAATAGGAGTGGACGCGCGGCGGCCGGTGCCGCGGTGGAGCAGGAAGACCCTGCGGGGGGAATATGCCGGACGGGCTGATTTTGATGTGCTGCTGTTTGCGGATACCTTCACGAACCATTACGATCCAGAAATAGGGATCGCGGCGGCCGAGTTGATGGAGCGCGGAGGGAGGAAAGTAGGCTTGGCGGCGAACGTGTGCTGCGGAAGGCCTCTCGTTTCACAGGGCCTGTTGGACGATGCGCGGATGTTGGCCAAGGAAAACACGGCGCGTCTGTACGAGCAGGCGGCGAAAGGTGTGCCGCTCGTGGTGTGTGAGCCAAGTTGTTTATCCGCCTTGCAGGAAGACGGGCCGGATCTGCTGCGCGGTGAAGAACAGGAGCGGGCTCGGGTGGTGGGGCGGTCGGCCGTGTTGTGGGAGGAGTTTTTGGGAGGATTGGAATTGAACTTCCGCGAGGGGCCGAAGGAGATTGTGCTGCATGGGCACTGTCACCAGAAGTCGATGGGGCTGGCGGCGCCGGCGATGGCGCTCTTATCACGGGTGCCTGGGGCGAAAGTGACGCAACTGGATTCCGGGTGCTGCGGGATGGCGGGTTCGTTTGGCTATGTGAACTATGAAGTGTCGAAAATGATTGGGGAGCGGCGGTTGCTCCCCGCGGCCCGGGCGTTGGGCGAAGGCGCTGTGATGGTGGCGGCGGGGACTTCGTGCCGGCATCAGGTGAAGGACCTCGCGGGTGTGACCGCCGTCCATCCCGCGATGTTGCTTCGCGGATTGGTGCGCGAGTGAACACGGGCGCGATTACGCTGGGGGCGTTGGCGTTGGCTGTGACGATGGGCTGCGTGACGCGGCTGAACGTGGGTCTGGTATCGATTGCCTTGGCCTGGGCGATTGGCGTTTATGTGGCCGGCATGCCAGTGAAGACCGTAGCGGCGGGGTTTCCGGTGGATCTGTTTTTGACGCTGGTGGGGGTATCGCTATTGTTCAGCCAGGCGACGGTGAACGGGACGCTGCAGCGGGTGGCGCAGAACGCGGTGCGACTGTGCCGGGGGCGTGTGGGGCTGGTGCCGGTGATGTTTTTTGTATTAGGCGCGGTGCTGGGTTCGTGCGGGCCGGGGAACATTGCGACGACGGCGTTGTTGGCGCCGGTAGCGATGGCGACGGCGCAGCGGCTGCGGATTTCGCCCTTTCTAATGGCGATTATGGTGGGGAACGGAGCGAATGCCAGTGCGCTGTCGCCGTTGGCGCCGACGGGACTGATTGCCAGCGGGCTGATGGAGAAAATCGGGCTGGCGGGGATGGAGGGCTTAACCTGGTCCGCCAATCTGGGGGCGCATGCGGTGGTGGCGTTCGGGGGCTACTTTATTTTCGGCGGGCTGCGGCTACTGCGAGAGGGCGAGGGGGCGGTGGAGGTGGAGGAGGTCGTTTTGGAACGGCGGCACTGGGTGACGTTGGGCGTTATCGGAATTCTCGTGGCGGCGGTGATCGTAGCCCGGGTCCAGATTGGGATGGCGGCGTTTGCCGCGGCGGTGACACTGAGTCTGCTGCGGGTGGCGGATGAAGATGAGGCGATCCGTAAGGTGCCGTGGGGCACGATTATCATGGTCTGCGGAGTGACACTGTTGATTAGTTTGCTGGAGAAGACGAGCGGGTTGGACCTGTTCACGGGCTTCGTGGCGAGAGTGGCGACGGCGGGGACGGTGGTGCCGCTGATGGCGATGCTGGTGGGTTTGGTGTCGGCCTATGCGAGTACTTCGGGGGTGGTGCTGCCGGCATTCTTACCGATGGTGCCAGGGCTGGTGGCGAAGTTGGGGAGCGGAAATGCTCTGGGGTTGGCCGAGACCATGAACGTGGCGGGCCATTTGGTGGATGTCTCGCCGCTGTCGACGATTGGGGCCTTGTGTATTGCGGCGCTGCCGGCGGGGGAGGAGAGCCGGCGGTTGTTTAATCAATTATTGGCGTGGGGAATGTCGATGACGATTGTGGGAGCGGCGATTTGCTGGGTGATGTTCGGATGAAAGTTTCGTTCTCACCGTTTTTCCACCCGCCAGCTCCGATAACCGCCAGCATCCCTAATGTTGTACACTCAGATTTTGGAGGTGGATCTTCCCTAGTGGGCCTGTATCCAATGCGCGCAAACCGCTCCTTCCTGCCGTAGCCCAGCGGACCCTCGCGTCCCTGTTTAATCTGGTCTTCCCCCAAGACTGTAAAGTTTGTGCGCAGCCCGTAGCTCACGCCGGTCGCATCCCGGTCTGTACCCCCTGCCTCGCTGAGCCTGCCCCCATGGCGGCTGACTTTTTCTGCTCGCAGTGCCGCACGCCTTTTCTGAACGACGCTCCCCTCGACGATCACGGCGTCTGCAGTCGCTGCCGCTCTGGCCTCACCGGCTATGACACCGCGTATTCGTTTGGCTACTACGAAGGCGTCCTCAAAGACCTCATCCATCTCTTCAAATACACCCGCATCGAAACCCTCGCCCAACCCCTCGGCGACCTCCTCCTCCGCGCCGTCCCCCTCGACCAACGCTTCGACCTCGTCGTCCCCGTCCCCCTCCACTGGCGGCGAAGGCTCTGGCGAGGCTTCAACCAAGCCGAACTCCTCTCCCGGCCCCTCGCCCATCGCCTTGGAGTTACGGTCAGCGACGCCCTACGCAGGTCGCGCAATACCGAAACCCAGGCTAGCCTGAGCCCCTCTGAGCGCCGGTCCAACGTGGCCGGCGCTTTTGTTTTGCGCCACCCGGAGGCCGTCCGGGGCCAGCGCATCCTGCTTATCGACGACGTACTCACCACCGGCGCAACCGTCGGTGCCGCCGCCTCGGTCCTCCGCCACGGCGGAGCCCGCCACGTCGCCGTTCTCACCCTTGCCCGTGTCGACCGTCGTCCCTCCTGGGCCTCTCGCTCCGCCGAAGAGGTCGCCAGCCTTGTTACTACTTTCACGAGTCAATCAGTTAAAGGAGCCAAGTAAGAATGCCAGTCATCGACCGCTTACATCAGCCCGTTCTGGTCCTCAACGCCAGCTACGAGCCGATCAACGTCTGCGCCGCCCGGCGCGCCGTCGTGCTCATACTCAAAGGACTCGCCTCGGCTGAGGAGCATGTGGCCGCCCACATTCATTCCTTCAACCGCGCCGTTCCCTTGCCTAGCGTCATCCGTCTTCTCGAATACCGCCGCATCCCCCAACAAACGCGGGCCCTCTCGCGCAAAAACATCCTGATGCGCGCCCGCCACACCTGCCAGTACTGCCATCGCATCCTCCCCGCCGGCGAACTCACCCTCGACCACGTCATCCCCCGTTCCCGCGCCGGCGGATCGTCCTGGGAGAACTTAGTCGCCTGTTGCCACCCCTGCAATAACCGCAAGGGCAACCGCACCCCCGAAGAATCCGGCATGAAGTTAGGTAAACAGCCCCGGCCCTTCAGCCTGCATACCAGTCGGCACCTCATGCGGATGCTCGGCAATGCCGACGCCCGCTGGCGGAAATATCTCTTTTACTAACAGACCCGCCTAACACATTCCGGCCATTCGCCCTCTTATCTTACGGAGGCGACTATCTTGAGCTGGTCCCTAAAACTCGGCACCGTCGCGGGAATCCGCGTCCAGGTGCACTTCACGTTCTTACTCTTCCTCGCCTGGATCATAGTCTCCGGCCTCGTCGCGGGCAAAACCCAGGCAGTCGTTCTGGCCAACGCGGCCTTCATGCTCGCCCTCTTCGGCTGTGTCGTCCTCCATGAATTCGGCCATGCCCTCACCGCCAAACGGTATGGCATCCTCACCAAAGACATCACCCTCCTCCCCATCGGTGGGGTCGCCCGGCTCGAACGAATGCCGGATGACCCCTGGCAGGAACTCTGGGTCGCCCTTGCGGGACCCGCCGTGAACCTCGTCCTCTCCATCGGCCTGTGGATCTGGCTATCCATCACCCGCGGAGGCTTCCATCTCTCCTCCGTCGACGTCGCCAACGCCTCCTTCACTGAACGCCTCCTCATCGTCAATATCGCCCTCTTCATCTTCAACCTGCTCCCCGCCTTCCCGATGGACGGCGGTCGGGTCGTCCGCGCCCTTCTCGCCACCCGCATGGACTACACCCGCGCCACCCAAATCGCGGCCAACCTCGGCCAGGGCATGGCGCTCCTGTTCGGGATCCTCGGCTTCTTCGGTAACCCCATGCTCATATTCATCGCCCTCTTCGTCTGGATCGGTGCAGGGCAGGAAGCGAGCATGGTCTTGATGAAGTCCGCCCTCGGCGGCATCCCCGTCAGCGCCGCTATGATGACCAACTTCGAAACCGTCACCCCCCATGACTCCCTCGAACACGTCTCCCAACTCATCCTCAGCGGAGCCCAGCAGGACTTCCCAGTCCTCGACCAAAATCAACTCGTCGGCGTCGTCACTCGGGAGGACCTGCTCAAGGCCCTGGCCCGCAAAGATGCCCCCTCCGTCAACGAAATCATGCGCCGGGATTTTCCCCTCGCCCATTCTTCAGACATGCTCGAATCCGCCCTCCCGCGTCTCCAAGCCTCGCTCTGCCCCACCATGCCCGTCGTCCAGAACGAAACGTTGGTCGGCCTCCTGACGACTGAGAACCTCGGCGAGTTCCTCATCATCCAGAACGCCCGCCACCACCGCCTCGCATGATCTGGCACAACGTCGCCGCTGAAGAAGCTCTCGCTGAACTCGGCTCGTCCCCCTCCGGCCTGTCCGCCTCCGAAGCCACCCGACGCCTTACCGCCAACGGCCCCAACCAGCTCGCCGAAACCCACCGATCGAGCCCGCTTTGGATCCTCCTCGGCCAGTTCAAAAGCCTCATCGTCTGGATCCTCATCGGTGCCGGAATCCTCTCCGGCATCCTCGGCGATCTGACCGACGCCATTGCCATCCTCGCCATCGTCGTTCTCAACGCCGCCATCGGCTTCTATCAGGAGTTCCAAGCCGAGCAATCCATCGCTGCCCTCAGGAAGCTAACCGCCCCCCTCGCCAAGGTTCGGCGCGACGGACAACCCGCCCCCTTGCCCGCCGCCCAAGTGGTCGTGGGAGACATCCTCCTCCTCGAACCCGGCGACATCGTAGCCGCCGATGCCCGCCTCCTGGAAGCCGCCTCACTCCGCTGCATCGAGTCCACTCTCACCGGCGAATCGGAGGCCGCCCAGAAGCAACCGGGGAAACTGGACCAGCCTCAAATCCCCCTGGGCGACCGCGCGAACATGGTATTCAGCGGCACCAGTGTTGCAGCCGGCACCGCCGTCGCAGTCGTCGTCGCTACCGCCGCCCAAACCGAACTCGGGCAAATCGCCGGCCTCATCGCTGAAGCAGGGGCCGAACAGGATACCCCGCTCCAGAAGAAACTCGATGCCGTCGGCCGCATCCTCGTCTGGTCCGCTCTCGGTGTCGTTGCGCTCGTCTTCGGCCTCGGCCTCCGTCGAGGCTCGCCGTTCCTCGAACAACTCGTCACCGCCGTCAGCCTCGCCGTCGCCGCCGTCCCCGAAGGCCTGCCCGCTGTCGTCACCGTTGCCCTCTCGCTCGGCGTATCCCGCATGGCCCGCCGCCGCGCCCTCGTCCGCAAACTCGCCGCCGTCGAAACGCTCGGCTCCACCAGCGTCATCTGCACCGATAAAACCGGCACCCTCACCGTCGGTGAAATGACCGCCCAATCCCTCTACGTCGCCGGCCAAACATACCCCCTCACGGACGCCGACCTAAAGTTGACCGAACCGCTCCGCGAACTCTCTACCGTCCTCCTCGGCTGCAACAACGCCCGACTCACCCCCAATCCCGTGGGCGACCCCACCGAAGTCGCCCTCCTCCGCGCCGGAATCAAGGCCGGAGGCGACCCCGCCAGCGAACTCCCAAAGGTCCACGAGATCCCCTTCGACTCGGACCGCAAACGCAGCACCGTCATCCGGCAACTGCCCAACCATCAGCTCCGAGCCTTCCTCAACGGAGCGCCGGATGCGCTGCTCGAACGCTCCACGCACCTATATACCGCTACCGGCGTCCAGCCCCTGACCGATGCCGACCGCCACCAAATCCTCGCGCAGATTACCGCAATGGCCGGACAGGCGCTGCGGGTCCTCGGCTCCGCCTACCGCGACCTCGCTGCCGCGCCCCATGCCGGGTTCACCGCCGAAGCCGTCGAGCAGAATCTCGTCTTCGTCGGCCTGACCGGCATGCACGACCCGCCCCGCCCCGAAGCCAAAGCCGCCATCGCCACCTGCCACGCCGCCGGCATCCGCGTCGTCATGATCACCGGAGACCACCCCCATACCGCCGCCGCCATCGCCAAGGAACTCGGCATCGGAGCCGGCCAACCGGCCATCAGCGGCCTGGATCTGGACCAGATGTCCGACGAAACACTCTCCCAGAGAGTCGCGGAAATCCCCGTCTACGCCCGCGTCACCGCCGCCCACAAACTCCGCATCGTCCGCGCTCTCAAAGCCAACGACGCCGTTGTCGCCATGACCGGCGACGGCGTCAACGACGCCCCCGCCATCAAAGGTGCCGACATCGGCATCGCCATGGGCATCGCCGGCACCGAGGTCACCAAACAATCCGCCGACATGATCATCACCGACGACAACTTCGCGACCATCGTCGCCGCCGTCGAAGAAGGCCGCGGCATCTACAACAACATCCGCAAGACCCTGGAATTTCTCCTCGCCGGCAACACCGGCGAACTCCTGCTCATGACCGTCGCGGTCGCCCTAAACTTGCCGTCCCCCCTGCTGCCCATCCATCTGCTATGGATCAACCTGCTCACCGATGGCCTTCCCGCCCTCTGCCTCGCTGCCGATCCGATTGACCCCGACGTCATGAAACATCGCCCCCGCCTCCGCTCGGAAAAGATCACGGACCGCGGCTTTCTCCGCCGTATGTTCCTCACCGGTATTCTCACCGGTGGCGTTTCCTTCGCCGCCTTCGTCTACACGCTCAGAACCGACTCCGTCGAAGTGGCCCGCGCCGCTGCCTTCACAGTCTTGGTCTTCGCCGAACTACTCCGCTCCTTCGGCGTCAGAAGCGAAACCAAGCCGATCTGGCGGATTGCTTTCTTCTCCAACCGAAACTTGGTCCTGGTCGTCGCAATCTCGATCGCCCTGCAACTCTGGAGCCAGCAGATCGGAATCCTGGGCGCACTGCTGAAGACCCCGCCCATCCCTTGGCGCGACGGCTTAGTGCTCTTCGCTCTTGGTGCTATTCCGCTCCTCGTTCTCGAAGCGGTCAAGGCCTTCCGGTCTACTGCTCCTCCGCTATCTCGTACGTAAAGTCATAGAAATGTCTGCCGCCCGGCTCGATCCGAATGCCCATTTTTCCGCGTAGTCCCACCAGCTCCCCGGTGCCCGAATCCGGCACCACCGTCACTAACAGCATCGGCTCTCCGCGGTTCATGGTCCCGCTGTGTTGCAGCACAAACGTCCCTTTCAGCCCCGCCAGCGTCCCGTCCACAACTTCGATGGCGACATAGCCAGCCGAGCCCTTCGTGCCGGTTCCGGCTGCCAGCATTTGGCCTTTGCTCACCGCCTCCAGGTCACCGTGGAACGCTTTGTCCAGGGTCATCCGCCCCAGCGCCGGGCTCGCGGCCTCCGGCTCTTTCTTCTCCAGCTTGACCTCGAAAGGTCCGGTAGCACGATGGGGGTTGGGCACGCCGAAAGGATACCACCCAAACCATGAATTGCGTTTCCCCGGGTTTGATAGCAAGCTATGAGAGTGCGACCTTTCCTGGCATTTTGGCTGGCGATGAGTAGTGCGTCGCCCCCGGTCGCCTTCTGGGATGCCACCGCTTCGTCAAAGATCGATTTCGTCTCGGCCGCCAGCAAAACTCGGGCCAAGTATCTCATCGAGGCCATGGGCGGCGGGGTCGCGATGTTCGACGCCGATGGAGACGGCCGGCTCGATCTCTTCTTCGTTAATGGCGCCGCGCTCAAGACCGGCATGACCGCCACCGATCGCGCTGACAAGCGTCTTCCCGCCTTCTGGAATCGCCTCTACCGCAACGAAGGCGATGGGACGTTCAAAGACATCACCGAGACCGCCGGGCTCCGCGGCAACGGCTATGGGCAAAGCGTCACCGTCGGCGATTGCGACAACGACGGCCGCGCGGACCTGTTCGTCACCGCCCTCGGCGGCAATACGCTCTACCGCAACAAGGGCGGAGCCGAGTTCGAGGACGTCACCACTAAGGCCGGCGTCAGGGGG
>JBKJLJ010001091.1:0-10523 GCA_046597015.1 Bryobacteraceae bacterium | reverse complement strand
ACGCCGCCTCTCCCCGGCCAGAATTCGAACACAAGAGTTTCCGTGAGTAGGGGACATAACGGGAGGAATCTCCCCGAGTGCCGCTTCTGGAGCGTTTGGCCGGATTGTTTCGCGGAGGGCTGTTCTCGACAGTGGTCACGGATTGCAGCGACGGCACTTGTCCGAGATGCCGCCTTTATCCGGCGATGTGGATTGTTTCCGGGTTGCCGACAACATGCTCAGGACCGTGATTGCGATCAGGTGTCGGGTCGACGCCTTTCCCGCAGTGACGGCGCTTGGTCGTCAATACATCCATAACAAAATCCGAGGATACACACCTACGGTCTTGACGAACTAGCCGGAGACGGTGCACAGGTAGTCCACACCGCCGCCGGCTAATGTGTGCTTTACCGGACGGATGTTTTCTCTACCTTTTTTGACGGCAGGAAATTCTCGAGGAGCATGATTTGTGATTGTGATCGTAGCGGCCCGCGACCGAGCGGACTCAGCAAAATCCGACGGTTGTCGGGATGGACGCGAACGCCTCCAGTGGCCAGTAGTAGGTCCAGTTTTTCATTGATTCGTCGGGATGAGGTTCCATCGATCGGGACCTGCCATAGTTCGACGTGGCTGGCAGACAACTGCTTTCGAAAAAGGATCGACTTGCTGTCCGGAGTCCACACGAGCATGCTGAACGGCCTCGAGCCTTTCTCCGTGGAGTCCATAGGCAGAGCAACTTCCCGCGTCTCTCCCCCCTGAAGAGGGATGATGATGAACGTGCTCGTGTGTTGCGCGGGATCCTGGCTGAGCGTGGCGAGGTGACCTCCGTCCGGAGAAAGAAGCAATCCCCCGACGTTCGCGCGGCGGATCAGTTCGCGTTCGGAGCCTGACTCGATGTCCCGCGCGACAACGAAAGTGTCTGCGATCTTCTCTCGCTCCCGTCGCCCGTAGTACAGGGTCTTGCCGTCCAGCGACAACACGGCGCGGTCTCTTTGCACTCCTGGTTCCTGCTTCAGGAGCGGCGTGATATCGCCGGTTCGCACATCGACGCGAACAATCGGGCCAGCCTGCTGGATGAGAAGTGAGCGCCCGTCCGGAGTGTATCGAAGAGCCTGGAGGGCGTAGAGCATTGGATGAAGTTCACGCACTTCCCCGGTCTCGGTGGACTGGATCTTTATAGAAAAGATGTTCCCGGATGCCGCGAGTCTTCTTGAAATGAAGGCAAGATTCTTCCCATCGGGAGACCAGTCCGGAGACGAACTTCCTTCCCCATGATCGGCGCGAGTCACGTCCACCGGCGGCGAAAGCAATTTTCCGGAGGAGAAGTCAAAGGTCGCGGTCTTAGCAATCGGAAGGTCGCGTGCGGCCGACACACAGTAGTAGAGTCCGCCCGTGGCATTCAGCTTGAATGGAACAATCCGCCCGATCCCCTGCCGGATCATCTCCACACTTTCCTGCAGCTTTCCGTCAACGAATGCCCGGGACCAAAGATCGATGGAGCCTGTGCGGTCACTGGTGAACAGCAAATGGCTGCCATCCGGGGACCATCCCACAAGTTGTTCCTGCGTAGAATTCACCGCAACCGGAATTTCGCGGCCTTCTTCGATCACCAGAACGAATACATGGCGCTGCCACCAGCGTTTGGGGTCGGTAGGCGGTCGGTCGTATGCAAGTAGTTTGCCGTCGGGTGAGAAGCGAATATTTCTGAAGCCGTTCTCCTGGCTGAGCCACTCCGTCGTCTTGAGCAGGCGAAGTGAGCCATCCTGTACACCCACCAGACCCACCGCAGCCCTTTGCCCGGGCTTGATCCCCTCGAAGGTTCGCGCATCGGAGTTCTCCGGTTCCAGGCCGACAGCGATCCACTTGCCATCGGGTGACCAGTCGTGCGGGGCTACCCAGCCAAACTCTTCGGAGTGGAACACGTGCCGGGGGGCGCCGTTGCCGCTAACATCGGTCATGCGCAACTCAAAACGGCTCGTCTTGCCTTCGAACCATTGATAAGCAACTTGCCTTCCGTCTCTCGAAAACGCCGCTGTTTCGGCAAACTCCGCTGCTCCAGCCTTCCACGTTCCAGTATTTGTGACAGGAACGTCAGTGCCTTTTACCAGATCGCGAAAAGCCATGTTTCCGGACTTCCAATCCGTGTACGAAACATAGCGCCCGTCCGGAGAAATCGTCCCTTCACAATCGATGTCGGACTTCCAAAGGAGAGTCGCTGTTTGACGATCCATTGGACGCCCGCTCTCAAAGGCCACGATCTTCGGTCGTGCCTGAGCCGCCCAGGATGTGTCGCCATATTCAGTCACCAACCGCTCAAACGTTTTGCGAGCTTCGGCATCCCCGAGTTTCTGGTAACACAATCCCAGGTGAAATAACGCCTCCGCCGCAATCTTGCGGTTCAAGCCGCGAACACCCAGTAGCTTCTTGTAGGAAGCGATTGCGCCTTTGATGTCGCGCTGAACCTCCTCCTGATGGAGAGCCGCGCCGAGTATCGTCTCGGGGGTCCTACTCTGAGCGGCCAGCAGCCCCATGGTCATCATCGCTAGGAATACAGTGGAAATGCGTTTCATAGTGTCAGCTTACGGCGGCTTCGGAATTCATGATTCAAGGTCCGTTCAAGATTGATTCAAGTTCACGAATCGAAGCGATAGCCCATCCCGCGGAGACTGACGATATGGCGCGGTCGAGACGGATTCTCCTCAACTTTGCTCCGCAAGTTGTTCACGTGAGTGTAAATGACACGGTCAGTTAGAAAAACGTCCTGTCCCCAGACAAGCGCCAGCAGCCGGTCGAGGCTCAGGACTTCCCCTTCGTGATCGAGGAACGCCCGCAGCAGTTTAAATTCCTGCGCGGTGAGATCGACGCGGCTGCCGCCGCGCAATACTTCGCAACGGACCCAATCCACCGTGACGTTGCCGAACCGCCGCAGCGTCGCGGGCGGCGGAACGCGGCGCAGCAAAGCTTGAATCCGTGCATTCAATTCTCTTGGGCTGAATGGCTTAGTCACGTAGTCATCTGCGCCGAGGTTCAATCCGCGAACCTTGTCTGACTCTTCGCCACGGGCCGTGAGCAGAATAATGGGGGTGCGTATCCCTGCCGCCCGTAGCTCGCGGCAAACGCTGAAACCGTCCTTTTTGGGCAGCATCACATCGAGCAGAACCAAATCGTAAGCGCATCGCATCGCTGACTCCATGGCCGCTGCCCCGTCCGCCGCCACGTCCACCTCGTAGCCCTCCACTTCGAGATCGTCCTTTAGACCAATCGCGATGGCCGGCTCATCTTCGACAACCAGGATTCTGCTCATATCGTCTTCAAGCGAATGCGAAATTCGCTGCCCTTTCCCAGGTTCGTATCGAAATCCACCTCGCCCTGATGGGCTTCGACGATATGCCGTACCAGGCTCAGCCCCACCCCGGCACCCTTTACCTGCCGCGAAATCTCTCCACTCCCGCGATAAAATCTTTCAAAGATGTGGCCCCGGTCCTCGTCGCGGATACCGCAGCCTTGATCGCGGACTCGTATCGTGAGTTCGCTGCCGATGGCCTCGGCTTCCAGGGCCACTGGGGAACCGGGCGCCGAGTATTTTACTGCGTTGTCCAGCAGGTTCTCCACGGCGCTTGTCAAGGCGACGCGGTCACCCTGAACCGGCGGCAGTCCGGCTGGCACCGAGAGGTTGATGGCACCCTGCCCGAAGTGCGTTCCCACTTCCCGCAGCCATTCGCTGGAGTCCATCGGTTCAAGACGATACCGATTGCGTCCCTCCTCGATACGAGAGAAGTCGAGCAGGTTTTCCACGAGCCGCGCCAATCGCCCGCTTTCGCGGTAGATCAAGCTGTAATACTGGCGGCGCTTTTCCTCCTCGGCCACGCGGCCCCGGTCCAGCAGTTCCGAAAGCTGTCGGATGGCGGTGACGGGAGTACGAAACTCGTGCGAAACGGTCGAAACGAATTCACTCTTCAGTCGGACCACTTCCAGTTCGCGGTTGACGGCGCGCGCCGTGAGATAACTGCCGATGGCGAGCACCAGGAACATCAACAGCAGCAGTGCCAAATAGACCGAGCGGCGCTGTTCTGCGCCTGAAAACATCCGGGAAGGGTCCACTGCGGACGCCACCACAATCCAAGGGATCTGCCGGTCGCGCAGCGGATGCATCGTCGATAGCGCGGGCAGAACCGCGTCCGCCTCCGCGAGCTGAACTCGGATATCGCGATCAATCGCTACCGATTTGTTCAGTCTTTCGCGCAGCGTGGCTATAGGTAGGATAAGCGCTTCCGTCTCGTTCCAGAACGCTAGCTGACCATCGAGAACCCTGCTTGGGTTTTGCTGATAGGAATCGATGGCGGCTGACAACTCAAGTTTCCGGCGCTCAACGCCCCTATCCGGATGCGATTCGGGCACCCAGGCCCGTGCCGCTTCGGCGTAGTAAAGATAGCGCGCCTTTCCCAGCCGCCAGCGCCCGGCCACCAGGTCTCGGTAGAACGCTGCACCATCGCCCTTGCCCAGCGTGCAAAGTTGAAAACGGGCAATGAGCTGAGTGCTGAGCGCACCCACGCGTTCGTCGGGTTGCTGGAGGACGGACGTGTACTCCTTGGCGGCAAGCTCCGGCTTCCCGGATTTACTGTGCGTCTCCGCCTGCCTGAGCAACGCTTGCGTCCGAACTCGTGGCCATTCGCTAGCCGCTTTGCGATAGAGCTCGATTGCCTTATCCCACTCGCCCTGCAACTCTTGCCTTTCGGCCTCCGCGAGTGCCGGATCCAGTTCGGCGGCTGGCGCGCTTTCATAGAATTCGTAGGCGGGAGCATCAGGCGGCACCGTGCGAAACGGCCGGCCGGTCAACAGCACCCCGTCCTCCCGGAATTGCCCCCAGTTGGCCAGCTGCTGATCGATGGCGCGCGCTGCCAATTCCGAGGTGTTCGACAGCCGGGCGAGGATTTGATGCTCCACGGCCAAGCGGTCCTGTTCCACGGCCCGCAGTCCAAATAGCAGCAGCACCACGCCAGGAAGCAGCACTGTCAAGGCAAAGCGCCACATCATGCTCCAAGTCTAGTGCAGCGGTCGGCCAGACGAACGTCAAGAGTAGTTCAAGTCCTCGGCCTCGTCAGGATCGGGCATGGCTTACCCGCTAATCGTGAGCGGGCAGGGATCGGAGCCGTCCTCGAAAGGATCAGAAACTCGCCCGCTCCCGTCGCCGTCGCCTGCGGTTCCTCAATCGGGAATATGCGAAAAGCTTCCGCAATCAGGCGCCGAACCGATCGTCCGAGCGATCGATCCACAAGCGCCAACATTTAGACCTACCGCCGGGAAATCATTTGCTATTTGGCCAAAGCCGCGTAAGCTATTCATGATCCGCTCGCCAGGCGTAATTCGACGCGCCGCGCAGCGTTCATGTGTAAGAGGCGGACCGTCGCTCGCCCTACAGGCGTCTTCCCGCAAACTTGGCCACCGCGCATCTCGAAGTGATCCTCCCATCGGTCAATCCGAGGATGGAAGAGCGGAACAATCGCCTCTGTGTCTGGATCAATGCTCGTCAGATTTGGTCCCTTATAGGCGTTGCATCGATCGCAGGCAAGCGCTAAGCCCGCTGGATCGTCCGAGCCACCGTGTTGCTTCGCTACAACGTGCTCCAGGTGAAACGGGATGATGGGCGTGGCGGACTCAGCCAACCGGCAATATTCACAAGCGTTCCCGGCCCTGCTGCGAACTAGATCGCGGGTTCGCTGGTCCAACTCAGGCAGCCTGTCGCGAAAGAAATCGTCGGGCCTTCGCCTGCATGATGGAAACTACGTCCACCGCTTCAATGAAGTTCTTGTACTCCGCGTCTTCCGCCGGGGTCAAGGCACCTTCATTTGCTTTTCGGCGCAATTCGTCGATACGGGCCTCAACTTCAGAGTCCACGCGAAGGGCAAGCAGCGCGTTCGCCGATTCCGGCGTCAGAGTGTCGGTCAACGGGTCTAGCAAACGGTCCAGATAGCTCAACACGGCTAACTTAAGTATAAGCCGCCAGAGAGATCGTTCGCCGAATTCCTAAATGGTGTGCCGTCGGAAGCAAAAAACTCCATTGGGCCGTCACGTCTCCACCCGGATCGTCGGCGATCTCTCAATCAACGGATCGCGCGTGATCCAGAAACTGAAATCGGTGACTCTACACTTACACTGTGCGACTGGTCGTTACCTATAGGGCACACCACCGCCGCGACATTCCCCGGTCAGGGGGCCGCCCGAGGTAGCTCAGTCCCCGGCCAGGGATCGAAGACCGGCACGCCCAGGGAAACAAAATGCTTCCCGTTCCGCGTGACCACAACGAGGTCAGGTTCCAGCGCATTGGCGGCGATCATGCCATCGGCAACACCGAGCGGGCTGCCAGCGAGCTGCTGTTGTGCATCCAATGCGCCCCATCTCTCCGCCACCGCTCTGGTCAGCGGCAAAATCCGGCCCGAAAAGAAGACCGTCAGATCCGTTTCAAGCCATGCTTCGAGTTCCGTTCGCCGCTTCCCCGGCGCTCGCAGGACAATACCCTTGCGCAACTCGCCGAAGCTCACGGCGCTGATGAACAAATCGTCAAATCTTTGTAGGCGATCCAGGCTTCCACCTTCGGCTCGGGTTGAGGGCGAACCAACTCCGAGGGAATGTTGGTATCCAACAAAAAGCCGCTCATCCGAAATCAACCGCGCGGCCGGGAGACGGATCGCGTTTAAACAGCGTGTCGACCTCTTCATCCGTCAGCAGGCCGCGTACCTTGGCGCAGATGTCGACCAACTCCTGCCCGGTTCGTTGCGCCGGTGCGGGAGAAACGTACGCCTCGCGCACAACGATGCCTTTCACATACTCATTGAGCGACACGCCGTGCGCCCTTGCTTGAGCGAGGAGTCCTTTTTCGATTTCGGGTTGAAGGTCGAGGATGATGGTCATGGGCGGCTCCTTCTTCGGTCTGGCCTTTTCCGGATGTCACTTTCCAGGCTATTTGGCGTCCTCCTCCGAGTATGAACTACCTTAGAACCATTCGGCGACCGTTCGCCTAGGAATGCTTCTTTTGACCATAGCAGCCGGATGACGGAGGTGTTGACGCAACGCTAGTTCGTACGTGCAGGCGCGCGCGGCCTGACCACTTGTTTTCACATGGATTGAAGGCGAGGTGCCGATACCTTCAATCCTGGCTGTGAATGATAGGGTGGGGTTCGCGCGGAGTCCGCGGCCGGAAGCGGCGAGGGCCATCCGGGCGTTCGCGGGATTGCGGTATCGAAGTTGTGAGCGGGCCGAAGCTTTGTACGAGCAATGCACAGATCGCTCGCCAGCTAGCTAGCGGCTTCACTCAGACGGCGATTAGCATGGGCACCCGTAGTCGTCTCGACCGAAGGCTGGCCCCCTCCGCACTTCCCTATCAGAAGACCGCCAAGGTCACCGGATGACTGCTACCCAAAGCCCCTCGGCCCTGGTTTAAGTGTCCCTCCTGGCGGTGGTAGTCCGGTTACCCCTTGTTGCTAATTGCCGCGCTCGCTGGCGGAACGTGCAGCGTCCGGGTGCTGTCAATGAACAGAGAGCAGATGGCTAACATGAGGAAAGCGGCAGCGCAGATCCAGAAGATCTCGCTCCAATTCTGCAGGTGCCAGGTAGTGGCGAGGATCATGGGAATCAGCTTGGCCACCATGGAGGCGCCGAAATTGCCCCACATGTTCGACCACGCAATCGTTGAGGCGACGTTCGATCCGCCGATGTCCTGACCGATGGCCCAGACGGCGGGCATCACGCTATCGGCGGAGAAGGCGACCACGGCGCAGGCAATGGTGACGGCGGTGGGACCGGGCAGGAAGGGACAGGAGATGTAGGCGAGGGCGGCCAGCGTGCAGCCGGTAAGAAACGGAAGACGGCGGCCCCATTTCAGGCCAAATCGGACAGTAAGTTGATCGCACCACCAGCCCCCAAACAACATGCCGGCCATTCCGGCGGTGAGGGCGATGGAGACATTGCGGCTGGCGGTGACCTGATCGAGGCCGCGGACTTCCATCAGGTAAGTCGGGAGCCAAGTGATGAGAAACGCCCAGCCGAAGTTGAGGCCGAGCATGCCGAGGTTGAGCATCCAGAGGCCGGGGTGGAGGATCAGTTGACGGATGGGGAAAGTGGGTGGCGGCGACGGAGGGGGCGGACCAATGAGCTCCCGTTCCGCATCGTTGACCCACGGGTGCTCGGCGGGCCGGTCGCGGAAAATGACGTGGGTGAGGGCGGCGAGGGCGAGGCCGCCGATGCCGTAAACCAGAAGCACGAGGCGCCAGGAGCCGAAGCTGGCAATGGCAAGCGCCGTGAGCCAGAGCGCGAGGGCGTTGCCCACACGGCCGCCGAAGGAGACGACCGAGTTGGCGCGGGCCCGGTGGGTGAGCGGGAACCAGCGGGAGATGACCAGGGCGCTGGCGGGGTAGGCGCCGGCTTCGGCAAGGCCACAGGCCGCGCGGATGGCGACCATCGCAAACAACGTCGAGGTGAGGCCCGTGAACGCGGTGGCGAGGCTCCAGAGGCAGATGTAGGTGACTAACATCTTCCGGGGGCCGAACCGGTCGGCAAGATACCCGGCGGGTAACTGGCCGAGCGCATAGGCAAAGAAAAAGGTGGCGAGGATGTCGCCGGTCGATTCGCGGGTAAGGTTCAGCTCGGTCTGGAACGCAGGGGTTTGCACGATGGCACTCATGCAAATGCGATCGAGGTACAGAAGGAACGCGTTGGCGGTGGCGACGGCGAGAAGGCCGTAGCGGATGCGGGTGGGCTGGCTCACTGGAGGTGGGCTTCGAGGAAGCGGAGGAAGTTGCCGGCGAAGATGTTCTCGATGTCGGCGGGGCTGTAACCGCGGGCGGCGAGCGGCGAAGAGAGAGAGACGAGGTCGGCGATGGAGTTCAGGTCCATGGGCACCTGTTCGGTGCCGTAGCCGCCGTCGAGATCGGTGCCGATGCCGACGTGGTTGGCGTTACCGGCGAGCTGGCAGATGTGGTCGATGTGCTCGCAGATCTTCTCCATTTTGAGTTGGAAGTCGGCGGGTTTCGATTTGTGATGGGTCCAATTGTGGACCATCATGATGGCGTCGAAGGCCATGCCGATGACGGCTCCGCGGTCAATGAGAGCGCGGATCTGGTCATCGGCGAGTTGGCGGTTCCAGTCAGCGAGGGCGCGGCAGTTGTGATGGGAGGCCCAAACGGGGCCGCGATAGCGGGCGAGGGCGTCCCAGAAGGATTCGTCGCAGAGATGGGTGACATCGAGGATGATGCGCAGTTCCTCCATCTGCTTCAGCAGGTCGTGACCGCGGGGGGTGAGGGGCCCTTCATCGTCGGTCCCGTGGCCGTAGACGCCGGGGCCGTAGTGAACCGGGCCCATGGCGATGAGGCCCTGTTCGCGGGCTTTTTCGAGATGTTTGGGGGAGAGAATGGAGTCGGCGCCTTCGAGGCTGAGCAGGTAGCCGATGGGGAGTTTGGTTGTGTTGGTCGCTTCGCGCCAGAGGCTGGCATGGGCGCTGACGTCCTGCCAAGTGCGGAGTTGGACGAGTTCGCCAGCGTCTTCCATGGTGCGATACCAGGCGAGTTGGCCCTGGGTTTGCGCCCAGGCCTGTTCGGGGCTCTGCCAGCCGGGGAGCTTGCTGAAGCGGGCGGAGTAGCGAGCGATTTGGGTGGCGACGCAGAGGCCGATGCGGCCGCGGCGCATTTCGGGCAGGCAGACGGTGTTGTTGCCGCGGTCGGGCAGATCGCTCCTGCCGATTTCGCGGCGGCGAATTTCGACCAGGGGGAGGCGGATGTCGCGGTTCCACTCCATGGCGTTCATGGAGAGATCGAGATGGGCATCGAAGATCAGCGAGGGTTGGGACATGGGGAATTCATAATGATACACGACGATGGTGTTGGCCCGAGGGAGCCGGGAGCGGCCAACCGGCTGATAAACGGATAGTTTCGGCGGCACGAAGCTACTTGTGGTGGTCGTTGACTACCAAGTCCCCGGTCTGGTGGTTCAGCTGTTGCGATGAGAGCAGGAAAAAGTGGGGGTTCCGCGACCTAGCGTCTTTAGAATCTTCGGAGCCTCGATGTGCCGTGTCCAAAAGTTCTTCAAAAACGCAACGCTTTTGGATGGGTCGACCCGCCTCTCGTTTCCAATTTTCACTCTGCGATTGAACGAGTTGCAGGATCAGCCCCCACTTTTTCATGCTCTCCATGACGCACTCTCAGCGATCGAAAGCACACGAAGCAATCGAACCCTCGCGACTGGCCCTGCACGTTACTGCGATCACCTGGCTCAATCCCCCCGCCCGCTTCTAGCCGCCACCCAACCCCGATGCGGGCCGCCGGGGCATCGAGCCCCGCCTGCCCGCCGCGGAAAACTCGCCGACCGGCGCCCAAATCGCCCAACCACCGACCCATACTCATCCTCCCCTTCCGCCGCGCCAATACCGGAATTCAAATTCACCACCAGTTCATATTTATTTCTGCTTTATTATCAATACAATATACATACCAATAGAAAGGCAGCGACAACAAGATGATATAAAAAGATAGAAATAGCCCACCGCACCCATCGGC
>JBKJLJ010000421.1:0-3435 GCA_046597015.1 Bryobacteraceae bacterium | reverse complement strand
TGCCATGGGGGTACGGCCGAATTCGCCGCCCCAGACGACGATGGTTTGGTCGAGGAGGCCGCGGCGTTTGAGGTCGGAGAGAAGGGCAGCGCAGGCGCGGTCGACGGGAGGACAAATCTTATCGAGACCGGATTCCAGGTTCGTATGGTGGTCCCAGTCGGTGTGATAGATCTGGATGCAGCGGACGCCTTTTTCGACAAGACGGCGGGCCAGGAGGCAGTTGGTGGCGAAGCCGGGCTGGCCGGGGGTGACGCCGTAGAGGGCGAGAGTCTCGGGCGATTCGCTCGACAGGTCCATCAGTTGCGGGGCGCTGGATTGCATGCGGAACGCCATTTCATAAGACGCGATACGGGTTTCGATTTCGGTGTCGCCGGTGGCGGCGAGACGTTCCTGGTTGAGATCTTCCAGGGCGTCGATGGCGCGGCGCTGCCGGGCGGAGGTGATGCCAGGCGGGTTTTGGAGATGAAAGATGGGGGACTTGGCGTTCAGGAACGGGACGCCCTGATAATGCGTGGGGAGGAAGCCGCTGCCCCAGATATCGACCCCGTTGCGGGGGCCGCGAGGGCCGCTGGTCATGGCGACGAAGGCGGGAAGATCCTTCGCTTCCGAGCCGAGGCCGTAGAGGAGCCAGGAGCCGAGGGAGGGGCGGCCGGAGACCATGGCGCCGGTGTGAGCCATGATCATCGCCGGCGAATGGTTGACGTTGTTCGTCTGCATGGAGTGGACGAAGGCGAGGTCGTCGGCGTGTTCGGCGAGGAGGGGGAAGCGGTTCGAGATGGTATGGCCGGACTGACCATGTTGGCGAAAGGTGCTGCGGGAGCCGTAGAGTTTGGGGGCGGCCATGCGCTCCATGAAGGCAAACTTCTTACCTTGCAGGAGGGAGGGGGGAGTGGGCTGGCCGTCGACTTCGGTGAGTTTCGGCTTGTGTTGGAAGAGGTCGAGCTGGGAGGGGCCGCCTTCCATGAACAGGTAAATAATGCTTTTGGCTTGGGGGGCGAAGTGGGGTTGACGAGGGGAGAGGAGATCGGCGAGGGCGTCGCGGCCGAGGCCGAGGGAGCAGAGGGAGAGGAAGTGGCGGCGAGGAAGCATGGTTAATCACGGGTGATGAATTCGTCGGTGTTGAGGAGGACGCGGGCGACGGTGGTCCAAGCGGCCAGTTCGGGGGAGGCGCCGGGTCCGGCGAGGGCGCTGGCTTCGGCAGGGGTGGAGAGGAAGGCGTCGCGTTCGACGGCGTAGAGCCGGGCGAGGCGGGCGCGTTCCGAGCTTGAAGGCGGACGAGCGAGAGTTAATTCGAAGGCGGTGAGGAGGGGGTCTGGCGTGGCGGTGGCGCGGCGGGCGAGGGCCTGGGCCATTTCGAGAAAGTTGGGGTCGTTGAGGAGGGTGAGGGATTGGAGGGGGGTGTTGGTGCGCGGCCGGCGCGTGCAGGTGGCGAGGCCATTAGCGGCGTCGAAGACCTGCATGGAGGGGTTCGGGGTGACGCGGTAATGGAAGGTATAGAGGCCGCGGCGATAGCGGTCCGGGCCGGTGCTGGTGGGCCAGGATTGGACGACCTGTCCGGTCTCCATGACGCCGGCGGGTTGGGGCGGGTAGACGCTGGGGCCGCCGAGGGTAGAGACGAGGAGGCCGCTGGCCGCGAGGGCGGAGTCGCGGACGATTTCGGCGTCGAGGCGGAGGCGGGATTGGCGGGCGAGAAGGAGGTTGCGGGGATCCTTGGCGGCGAGTTCGGGGCGGAGATGGGAGGACTGGCGGTAGGTGGCGGAGGTGACGATGAGGCGGTGCACGGCTTTTTGGTCATAGCCCGAACGGACGAATTCGGCGGCGAGCCAATCGAGGAGTTCGGGATGGGTGGGGAGGGAGCCTTGCGCACCGAAATCGTTTTCCGTTTCGACGAGGCCTTGGCCGAAGTAGCGCTGCCAGATGCGGTTGACGGCGACGCGGGCGAAGAGAGGGTTTTGCTTGTTCGTGATCCAGCGGGCGAGGTCGAGTCGGTTCTTAATGGCACCTTCGGGAGGGTTGAGCCAGGCGGGAACGCCGGGAAATACGGGGATGCCTGGGCGGAGATAGTCGCCGCCGAGGAGGATGTGGGCGGGGCGGGGCGTGGGCCGTTCGCGCATGACCATGGCGAGGGGAATCTGGGGGAGTTGCTTCTTCAGGGCGTTGATGGTTTCGGTGCGGACCTTGTCGCCGGGGTCGTTCTTGGGAAGATCGCTGGACTCGCCGCCGCGATAGGCCATGCGTTCCTGATAGAGGGCGAGGAGTTGGGCGCGGAGAGCGTCGTGGCGGGCGACGTCCGCGGGCGGGCCGACGGCGAGGAGGGGTGCGTGGGTGATTTGAAGGTCGCTCGTGGAGGAGAAGGGCGGAAGGTCCGGCCCATATTCGTCGAGGTTATTGAAGAAGGCGAAGAGTTGGTAGTACTCCTTCTGCGTGAGGGGGTCGAACTTGTGGTCGTGGCAGCGGGCGCAGCCGGTGGAGAGGCCGAGGAGGGCGGTGCCGGTGGTATCGACCCGGTCGGTGACGGCTTCGACGCGGTACTGTTCGCGGTCGGTGCCGGCTTCGATTTGGAGCATGGAATTGCGATGGAAGCCGGTGGCGATGATCTGGTCCGCGGTGGCATTGGGGAGCAGGTCGCCGGCGAGTTGTTCGACGACGAATTGGTCGAAGGGGAGGTTGCGGTTGAGGGCGTTGATGACCCACTCGCGGTATTTCCAGATGGGCCGGGGTTCGTCGCGGGAGCCGCCGTCGGAGTCGGCGTAGCGGGCTTGATCGAGCCAGTGGCGGGCCCAGCGTTCGCCGAACTGGGGTGCAGCGAGGAGGCGGTCGACGACGGCTTCGTAGGATTCGGCTTCGGCGGGGTTGGGCGGGAGGCCGGTGAGATCGAGAGAGACGCGACGGAGTTGGGTGAGGCGGTCAGCGGGGGGAGAGGCGCTGAGGGATTCGCGTTGGAGTCGGGCCAGGATGAACTGGTCAATCGATTTATAAGGAGAGGGGCGGAGCGGTTGGAAGGCCCAGTGGTCTCGTTTGGAGGAGCTGATGGCGGTAGGGGCGGCGGCAGGCCAGAGGGCTCCGGCAGCGAGCCAGGCTTCGATTTTGACGATGTCGGCGACAGGGAGTTGGCGGCCGGGGGGCATTTGGAGGCCGTCCTGATGACGGAGGGCTTTGGGGAGCCAGGTGAGGGCGGAGCCGCGGTTGCCTCCGGCTTCGAGGGTTTCCCGGGAGGTGAGTGCGAGGCCGGAGGTTTTGGATTTTTCGTTGTGGCAGGAGAGGCAGTTGGCGGCGAAGAGGGGGCGGATGTCGCGTTCGAATTCGGGCGCAGATTGGGCGAGGAGAGCGGGTGCGAGGAGTAGGAGGAGGAGCGCTCGGGGCATCTTAGGTTCGGAGCGATACTTTGTCTTTGCCGGGGAAATCGGCAAGGTCACCCAAAAACTCCCCGCCGAT
>JBKJLJ010000995.1:0-2933 GCA_046597015.1 Bryobacteraceae bacterium | reverse complement strand
GGCCGTCCGGTGTCGGCAAAACGGAAACCGCGCTCACCCTGGCGGACCTGCTCTACGGCGGGGAACGCAACATGATCACGATCAACATGAGCGAGTTCCAGGAAGCCCATACCGTTTCCACCCTGAAAGGTTCGCCTCCCGGATACGTCGGCTACGGCGAGGGCGGCGTTCTCACGGAAGCCGTCCGCCGCCGACCGTACTCCGTCGTCCTGCTCGACGAAGTCGAAAAAGCCCACCCCGACGTTCTTGAACTCTTCTTCCAGGTCTTCGATCGGGGCCAAATGGAGGACGGCGAAGGCCGCGAGATCGATTTCAAAAATACGATCATCATCCTGACCACCAACGCCGCCACCGATCAGATCATGAAGCTCACGGCTGATCTCGAAACCGCCCCCACCCCGGCCGGAATCGTCAAGATCATCAAGCCGGAACTCGACAAGGTCTTCAAGCCGGCCTTCCTCGGCCGTATGGTGATCATCCCGTATTACCCTGTCCGCGATGCCGCCCTGAAGCAAATCATCCGTCTCAAACTCGGCAAAGTCCAACGCCGCCTCAAAGAAAACCACGCCATGGCTCTTACCTACGACGAAGCCGTGCTCGATGCCATTGCCGCCCGCTGTACCGAAGTCGAAAGCGGCGCGCGCAACGTCGACAATATCCTTACCAACTCGCTCCTCCCCGACATTTCCAACCAGATTCTGACCATGATGGCGACCGGGGAGCAGAAGGAAAAGATCTCCGTCACCATGGGCGAAGACGGCTCTTTCCTTTACTCTTAACCCCCTAAACCCTAACCATCACGCCAGGACGGCATCCCGCTCCTGGCGTGATGGCTTTTCCTCCCTGTTCGCGCAATAACTAGAGAGAACGGAAACTCAGTATGGCTGACAAACTTACCCAGAAAACTCGGCGACTAGTCCTCACCACCCCGCTTGGTGAGGACGTTCTGTTGATCCGCTCCATCCGCGGTCGAGAAGCGGTTTCTACCCTCTTTTCTTACGAAATTGATGCCATCAGTGGGAACGCCAACGTCGTTGATTTCTCCAAACTCATCGGCCAGCCGATGTCGGTCTCCCATACCCTCGACAACTCCGGATTTCGCTACTTCCACGGTATGGTCAACCGCGCTTCCCGCGGCGCTCAAGGCAACGACCTCACCTCTTATCGCTTCGAAATCGTCCCCCAACTCTGGCTCCTCACGCGCATCCATCAAAGCCGGATCTTTCAACAGATGACTGTGCCGGAGATCTTAAAAAAGGTCCTGACCGGCATTGACACCGCCTACGAAATTCAGGGAACGTTCGAAAAACGCGACTACTGCGTCCAGTACCGGGAAACCGACTTTGCCTTCGCCTCTCGCCTCATGGAGGAAGAGGGCATCTTCTATTTTTTCAAACCATCCAAGGATGGCCACAAACTCGTTGTAGCCAACACCCCAGGCTCCCATCCCGATACTCCTCATCTCCACAAAATCGAGTATATAACAGGTAATAGAAGCAGTGGTGGCAGCCAAAACGTAGAAAGAATCCAGTATTGGGAGAAAGTGCAAACTCTCCGCAGCGGCAAGGTCACTCTCTGGGACCACTGCTTTGAGATGCCCCACAAAAACCTCGAAGCCCAGGACACAATTCTTCCCAACGTCGCTGTCGGTGACATGCAGCATAAGCTCTCCGTCGCCAACGAAAAACTCGAAATTTACGATTACCCCGGTGCCTACGCGCAACGCTTCGACGGTATCTCTCCCAGCGGAGGCGAGCAAGCCGGTGACCTCCAGAAAATCTACGAGGATAACAAACGCACCGTAGGCATCCGCATGCAGCAGGAAGCCATCTCGGGGCTCGTCATCGAAGCACGCACCGATTTTGGCGGGATGGTGGCTGGACATAAGTTCGAAATCTTCCATCATTTCAGCGACGACGGTACCTACGTCGTTACCGAGGCCGATATCGACCTCCTTCAGGGCGGCGGATACGACAGCCATGACCACGACGACGGTGAAGAGCACTTCGTCGTCAATATCCGCTGTATCCCCATGGAGTTGCCCTTCCGGCCGATGCAGGTCACCCCCAAGCCGGTCATCCACGGTACCCAAACCGCCGTCGTCACCGGGCCTGCCGGCGAAGAAATTTTCACCGACAAGTACGGCCGCGTCAAGGTTCAGTTCCACTGGGATAGGGAAGGAAAAGGCGATGGCAGCAGCTCCTGCTGGGTGCGCGTGGCCACCCTCTGGGCCGGGAAACAGTTTGGGACCATCTTCATTCCCCGCATCGGGATGGAGGTCGTTGTCGCCTTCGAAGAGGGCGATCCTGACCGCCCTATAATCGTCGGTTGCGTCTACAACGCCGACTGCATGCCGCCGCATGTCCTGCCGGACAACAAAACGATGTCGGGCTTTAAGACCCGCAGTTCGCCGCATGCCGGTGCCGACAACCTGAACGAAATCCGCTTCGAAGACCTCAAGGGCGAAGAGTGCGTCTTCATTCACGGCGAAAAAGATGTCGATTTTCGGGTGAAAAAAGACTACCGATCCTTCATTGGAAAAGACTACGGCGAGAAGGTTATCGGCGATGTCAAGCTTGCCTACGACACCAACTTCGATACCAAAGTCGGCGTCAACCAGTCCGTTGACATCGTCTCCGACTACAGCCTGAAGATCGGCGGAAAATCTGCCACCGCCATCACCGGCGGCCACACCTTGAAGGTAACCGGCGACTCGCTCCACCAGTCCACCGGTAATATGCACTTGAAGTCCACCGGCACGATCAAAGTTGATGCCACAGGGGCCATTGAAATTACCAGCCCTGCAGGCGTCACATTGAAGTGTGGAGGCAGCTTCGTCAATGTCGGACCGTCCGGCGTCGCCATCAAAGGCGCTATGGTCCTGATCAACTCCGGCGGTGCCGCGGGTTCAGGCTCGGCCGTCTCCGCCCTCG
>JBKJLJ010000768.1:0-6795 GCA_046597015.1 Bryobacteraceae bacterium | reverse complement strand
TTTGATGGCCAGATTGGGCAGGCGGCGTATGCGGCGTCGAAGGCGGCGGTGGCGGGGATGACGCTGCCTTTGGCGCGAGAGTTTGCGCGGGTGGGGATTCGGGTGGTGGCGATTGCGCCGGGGTTGATGGATACGGCGATGTTGGATGCGCTGCCCGCGAGCGTGAAGGGGGAATTAGGAAAGACGGTACCGTTTCCGAATCGGCTGGGGGAGGCCGGGGAGTATGCGCGTTTGGTGCGCCACGTGGTGGAAAATTCGTATTTAAATGGTGAAACGATCCGATTGGACGGCGCAATTCGTCTTGGGCCGAAATAATCGTTGCGATTGTGTTATTCTATTTTCTGACATCAAACGATTAAGGAAAGACTAAGGAGTATCCACTTTACGGCATGGCACTGGCGGCTGAATCGAAACAAGAAGTAATCGCGAAGTACAAGATCCACAAGACCGATTGCGGTTCGCCAGAGGTCCAGGTTGCGATCCTGAGCCAGCGCATAACGCAGTTGCAGGATCATTTCAAGGCAAACAAGAAGGATCATAGCTCACGCCGTGGACTTCTGTTGATGGTAGCTCGGCGGCGCAGGCTGCTGGATTACCTGAAGGGCGACAGCCCGGTGCGTTACAAGACGCTCATCACCAGCCTTGGCATCCGTCGTTAGGGGAAAACTTTCGGAATTCCGCTCCCGGTGAGCGGATAAGACCGCGCGTACAATCGCTCCTCGCGTCTCCTTGATTTCGAGTCAATTCGGTTCAAGGAATAGCAATGCTTCATAAAGTTGAAATTGACCTGTTTGGTCTGGCGGTTTCGATCGAAACCGGCCATATGGCCAAGCAGGCAAATGGATCGGTGATTGTGCGCTCCGGCGACTCCGTAGTGCTAGTCACAGCGTGCACGGCAAACAAGCCGAAGCTGAACGCAGACTTCTTTCCGCTCACGGTAGATTACCGTGAGTTTACGTATTCCACGGGTCGTTTCCCCGGTGGATTCATTAAACGCGAGGGTCGTCCTTCCGAAAAGGAAGTTTTGACGAGCCGGATGATTGATCGTCCGATCCGCCCCCTCTTCCCGGAAGGGTACTCGCACGAGACACAAGTCATCGCGATGTTGTTGTCGGCTGATCCGTTACGGGACCCGGGCTCCTTGGCAATTGCCGGTGCCGGTGCTGCGCTGGCGATCAGCGATATCCCGTTTCATCATGTCCTTAGCGCGGTTCGCGTGGGCAAGGTGGGCGGTAAGTTGGTTCCGAATCCGTCCTACGAGCAGGCGGCGGAATCGTCGTTGAGCATCATCGTAGCGGGTACGGACAATGGAATCGTGATGGTGGAAGCCGCCGCGACCCATGTTTCGGAAGCCGAGATGTTGGAAGCGATCGAGTTTGGCCACGAGTGCTGCCGGAAAATGAACGCCGGCATTCGCGAACTGATGAAGTTGGCGGGCAAAGAGAAGAAGGCTTACACGACGCCGGCGATCAACCAACCGTTGCTCGATGAGATCGACGCGTTTATCCGCGCCGAGCTGAGCGATGGTCTGAACACGAAGAAGCACGGCAAGCTCGAAAGCTATTCGCTGATCGACGCGGCCAAGAAAAAAGTGGTCGAAAAGTATCCGGAAGATCAGCAAGCGGCGGCCAAAGAGCTGTTCGGGGTGTTGAAAGAGCGTATTTTCCGCGATGAGATGCTGAAAGATCGCCGGCGTCCGGATGGCCGGGCATTCGACGAAGTTCGGCACATCGAGTGCGAAGTGGGCATTCTGCCGCGGACTCACGGATCCGCCTTGTTTACGCGTGGCGAGACCCAGGCGTTGGTCACGACCACCCTCGGCACGAAAGACGACGAGCAACGGATTGAGCTGTTGGATCCGACCGTACTTTCGAAGCGCTTTATGCTGCACTACAACTTCCCGCCGTTCTCGGTGGGTGAAGTGGGCTTCATGCGCGGCGCGGGTCGGCGCGAGATCGGGCACGGTGCCCTGGCGGAGCGTTCGATGACGGCCGTAGTGCCTTCTGAGAAGGTGTTCCCGTACACGATTCGTGTGGTCAGCGACATTTTGGAATCGAATGGATCGAGCTCGATGGCTTCGGTCTGCGGCGCTTCCTTGTCGATGATGGACGCGGGCGTGCCCGTTTCGATGGCAGTTGCGGGTATTGCGATGGGCTTGGTGAAGGAAGGCGATCAGTACGCCATTCTGACCGACATCGCCGGCGCTGAAGATCACTACGGCGATATGGACTTTAAAGTGTCTGGATCGGCCGATGGCATCACGGCGTTGCAGATGGACATCAAGGTCCCGAACGTAACGACCGAATTGATGAAAGAGGCGCTTGAGCAGGCGCGGGTAGCCCGCTTGCACATCCTCGGCATCATGGTGCAGTGCATCTCCAAGCCGCGTGGGGAACTGTCGCTGCATGCTCCTCGCATCCACACCATGCAGATTCCGACCGACAAGATTCGGGAGCTGATTGGTCCGGGTGGAAAGATGATCCGCAGCATCACCGAAGAGACGGGCTGCAAGATCGACATCAACGACGACGGCACGGTGAACATTTATGCCACCGACGGCGTAGCGGCGCAGAAGGCGATCCAGCGGGTCACCAACATTTGCGCGGTGGCCGAACCGGGCAAGATCTACCTTGGCACCGTGGTTCGGATTGTCGACTTTGGCGCGTTTGTTGAAATCTTCCCCGGCACCGACGGTTTGCTGCATATTAGCGAAATCGCCGAGAGCCGCGTGAAGGAAGTGCGCGATGAGTTGAACGAAGGCGATCAGATCATGGTTAAGGTTCTGGCGCTGGAAGGCAACAAGATCAAGCTGAGCCGGCGAGCGGTGCTGAAAGAGCAGCGCGAGAAGTTGAAGGGCGAAGCGGCGCAGTAGTTAGGCGACTGATCGAGGAAGGGGCAGAAGGAACGCAAGTTCCTTCGGCCCCTTCGCCGTTTAGGCGTTGTCACCAAATGGATGGAGACTGCATCTATGAGGTATGAACGAAATATGGTTGCCGCTGGCGGTGATTGCGGGCTACGTCGTGCTGATGCGCTTCGTGCTGCCGAAGCTCGGAGTGCCTACTTGAATGAGCGGATCCTGTAGCGTCGAGTCTCGACGCTCTCCCGACTTATCGCCGAAAGTTCAGGACCCAGCGCGAGTCACTCCCGACAAATAATCGAGCACTGCGGCCAGCCCGTTTATCCGTTTCTTCGACGCCTAGCCCAATGACCATTGGGTACCAACCGACGTTGGCGAGAATCTGTTGGGGCGGGCTCCACGATTTAGGATCGCCTAGGTCCGTGGAGTAGCTGATGTAAATCCCCTCCGCGGGCCATCCGGGCTCACAACAGGATCGGTTCATCAACATGACGTACTTGTTTAAATACGTATTGAAATGCATCGACGGCCCCCAGAACGAGTCGGTGTCGGCGCGCATCCAGCTTACTTTAGCCGGAAACGCAGCCTCGGAAAAGCCTCCCAGCCCTGGCTCATTCCATTCGCCACCGTAGTTTTTCCAAACTTGACCAACGGGATCCAGACGATCCGCGAACGCCAACCGGGCGACGGCAATTCCTTGGGCGCTTAAGGAGCCGGCGTAGTTCGAATAGTAGATATAGAAGTATTTCTTGTCCTCGTCGAGTAAGACGCTGAAGTCACCGTTACCGCCGGCGAAGTACCCGTTCTGCGCGTTGCAATCAGATAGTTCTCCCGCCGTCAGGATGATCCCATAATCTCGGAAATTGACGCCGTTATCATGGGAAACCATCATCCCAATTTCTGGAGCGGTGAGGTAGCTGTCTTCGCAGTACGAGTAAACCTCGTGGTGATACCAGGCGTAGAGTGTGCCGTCGGTGTCCTGGTAAGTAGCTTCGATCCAGAGAGGGCGGTTCTGATAACTATCGAGTTGAACGGCACGGACACGGCGAAGGTTTTGAACAGACGCACCTTCGCTGCGGATGGGCATGCCGTCCGAATTGAAGACAATCAATTGTCCGTTCCGCCAATGAACGGGGCTACTCGAATCAGAGACGCCAGGGAACCATAGCAAATCTTCTTCGCTGACCGTGACTTGTTGGCCATAGATCATGGCCGAACAGAGTGTTAACAAAACTAAACAGAGCTTCATGCTCATCTAACCAGATTAGCGCAGTTCTGGGTGCGCGTATAATTGTTCGGATGCAACTAACTCTCCTGGACTGGCTTATCGTCGCCGTTTACTTTGCCTTGAATATAGGAATAGGTTTTTATTACAAGGCGAGGGCAGGGAAGAGCATGGACGAGTTCTTCCTGTCGGGCAGAAACGTGCCGTGGTGGCTGGCGGGGACTTCGATGGTGGCAACCACGTTTGCCGCCGATACGCCGCTGGCGGTGACGGGAATGGTGGCGCGTTATGGGGTGGCGGGGAATTGGCTGTGGTGGAACTTTGTGGCGAGCGGCATGTTGACGGTGTTTTTCTACGCTCGGCTTTGGCGGCGCAGCGGGGTGACGACGGATATCGAGTTCAGTGAAATTCGCTATGCGGGCAAGCCGGCGGCGTTCTTGCGTGGTTTCCGGGCGCTTTACTTCGGATTGCCGATCAACTGCATCGTGTTGGGATGGGTGAACTTGGCGATGGTCAAGATTCTGATGTTGATTCTCGGGGTAGACAAGGCGACCGCTTTGGTGGTGGTGATTGGGTTGATTGCGGTGACTTCGTTGATCTCGACGATGAGCGGGCTGTGGGGGGTGCTCGTGACCGACGTCGTCCAGTTCTTCATCAAAATGGCGATGGTGATCATCCTGGCTTACTGCGCCGTCGATGCCGTCGGCGGGATGGACCAGATGCTGGCCAAATTGCACGAAATTGACCGGGCGAAAGGCATCGCTCCCGGGGGCAAAGGCGGAGTGCTGAGCTTTGTGCCGGACCTCGACTCTCCCTGGATGCCGATGATTACGTTTCTCGTCTACATTTCGTTGAACTGGTGGGCGGTGTGGTATCCGGGGGCGGAGCCGGGCGGCGGCGGCTATGTGGCCCAGCGGATGTTTTGCGCGAAGGACGAACGGCATTCCCTGCTCGCGACCTTGTGGTTTAACATCGCCCACTATGCGTTGCGGCCGTGGCCATGGATTCTAGTCGGACTTGCCTCGATTATCCTCTACCCGAACTTGGCGGACCCGGAGACCGGGTACATCAAGGTGATGATTGACTATTTGCCGCCTTCGCTGCGCGGGCTCATGGTGGCTGGCTTCGCGGCGGCCTACATGTCGACTATCGCCACGCAATTGAACTGGGGTGCCAGTTACATCGTCAACGACTTCTATCGGCGTTTCCTGAAGCCGGAGGCGAGTGACTTGCAACTGGTTCGCGTATCGCAGGTAGTGACGGTTTTGATCACGCTGGTTTCGGCGGTGGTGACCTTCTACATGGAGTCGATTACCGGCGCCTGGAAGCTGCTGATCGTGACCGGGGCGGGTACCGGCGGGGTGTTGCTACTGCGTTGGTATTGGTGGCGGATCAACGCCTGGAGCGAAGTGGTGGCGATGGGGACGGCGTTTGTGGTGTCGGTGCTCTTGCAGACGATGGCGGGTTTGGATTCGGACGATCCGCGGCAGTTTGCTTACTTGATGATGATCACGGTAGGCGTGACAACGGCGGCTTGGTTAGCGGCAACCTTCCTGACGGCGCCAGAGAGCGATGAGACCTTGGTGGCGTTTTACCGGCGGACGCGGCCGTCTCGCAACGGTTGGGGACCGATCGCGAAGCTGGCCCCGGACGTGAAGCCGGCCGGTGACGGGTTAAATAACCTGTTGTGCTGGGTCTGCGGATGCGTGTTGATCTATGGTTCGTTGTTCGGGATTGGAAAGATTATCTTTCAGGAAACAGCGCTGGGGATCGGTATGTTGGCCGTGGCGGCGGTGGCTGGGTTCGTTATCTATTGGGACCTGACGCGCAGAGGATGGTCCAGCATTGTAGACTGAGGCGGATGATTACCCGTCGAACATTGCTGGCTGGATTGGCTGCGCCGAAGAAGCCGAATTTTCTGTTTGTGATTGCCGATGATCATGCCGCCTATGTGATGGGCTGCGACGGGAATCGGCAGGCGAGCACGCCGCACATCGACCGGCTGGCGAGCGAAGGGGTTCGGTTCGCGAAGCACTACTGCAACCAGCCGGTCTGTACGCCGTCGCGGCAGAGTTTGCTGACGGGTCTGATGCCCTCGGCGGTGGGGGTGACGGTGCTGAAAACTTCTCTCGATCCGGAGAAGCCGACCTTGGCCAAGCAGTTTAAGCAGGCGGGGTATCAGACGGCGGTGTTCGGCAAGATGCATCTGAATCGGACGTCCGCGCCGGGCCTTTATGGGTTCGACACGATGATGACCGAGGCGGACATCAACAAAGCGTGGAACGGCAGCCCGGTGCAGCGCAAGGTGGAAGGCAAGACGAAACCCGCGTGGCGGCCTTTTCGCGATCCGGCGCGGATCTGGTTGAATGCGGAGAAACTACCGTTTCCCCGCTATTACGAAGAGATGCGCGGGACGTTCACGGCGCGGCAGGCGGTGGGATGGCTGGAGAAACACAAAGACGACCCGTTCGCGCTCTGGGTGAGCTTTCCGGAGCCGCATTCGCCCTACGATTTCCCCGTCGATATGGCGGCGCAGTTTCCCGCGGCGACGTTTACCGCGCCAAAGGTGGGGCCGGAGGACGCCGGGCAGATTCCTTTAATCTTCCGGGATTTGAGCGTGGCGGAGAAGCAGGGGATTCAGGCGGCGTACTACACGTCGGTCGCGATGCTCGATCGCAACATCGGCGACGTGCTCGACGCGCTGCGGCGGCTG
>JBKJLJ010000402.1:0-6719 GCA_046597015.1 Bryobacteraceae bacterium | reverse complement strand
CGCCCATAATGGTCGGCTTGCCCGACCGGACGAGAAGGGCCAGACGAATATATTCGAGCCAGGTCGCCAAGCCGGTGATCGCTGGAAGAAGCAGTACCAGACGAAACGCATGCCATTCGAGCGGCGTCTTTTGGCGGGTCAGACGCCACCAATCCCAAACGATTGCCGCAAAGCTCAGGAAATAAATCCACACATAGGCTGAATTCCCGAACGTGCCGAGGCTTCCGTAGGTACTCGATAACGTGGCAAACGGAGCCAGGCACCACCCCGTCCACAGGGCCAGGCGCCAGCCCCACGATCGGATCCCCAAGGCAGCGAACACGAACTCGGCGAAGAAGGGGATATTCAGTTCGCCGAACACGAACTGCCAGGGTACTCCGGCTCGGGTAAATGGCTCGGTGTCGGACAGCAACCTCGTCACCACGTAGAAGGCGCCGAAGCCTCGGGCGAAGCACACCAACACGAACCAGAGCAGTTCGCGCCGGTTGCGTTCGGCTAGCCATCCAAACAGGCTCAAGAAGCCGATGACGAAGAAGACGGCTCCAAACACTAAGTGGGGCGAGACCGTGACCCACCTGCTCTCCAGTTGCCTGCGCCCTGCTTCAGCCGGCGCGTGCGCCCGATATGTCAGAACATAGGGGCCGTGGTCTGGCAATCGCCAGAAGGGATGAAAATTCAAGATTCCCCGGACGCGCAGGGCGATTTCGAGCGGGCCGTTTTCCTGAGTAGCCGCTGCTGGAATGTCGAAGGTCAGCGGCCGGGGAATCCGCGCGTCGGCAAACGAATCGAACGAACTCGTCGACGCGCCGATGCGCCGTCCGTTGACGTAGACCTCATACACATCTTGCAGCGTGCCCAGCGTGATCGCCAGTTGGCCGCGGTCGGTGCCGGCGGGCAGTTCCACGCGGCGACGGAGCCAGTATTTCGTTCCGTGAAGGTAAACAAAGCGCGGCAGGGTAAGCGTCGGCCACGAGCGATCGTCGAAGTCCGGGGCGGCGTATGCGGGCCGGTCGTCGGCGCTCATGCGCCATTCGCCGCTGAGATCGATCCAGAGGGCGTTCTGGCCCATCGCGGCGGCGGCCGTCATCAGCATCCCGAGAAGCAAGCTCTTCATCCGTTCCTCCTCACCGTGACCACCGTGATGTCGTCGTTCTGTCCCCACCCCTTCGCCGCCGCCGCGATCTCGCCCGCGGACTTCCCGCTCATCTCCCGCGTCCGCTCGAAGCCGAAGAGCTCGCGTTGGGCGTTCTCGGCCTCCACCACGCCGTCCGAAAGAAGCGTGATCTGGTCGCCCAACGCCATCCGCAGTCCGGTTTCGGCATATTCCACCCCGGCCACGATTCCCAAGGGCAGGCCCGGCTCGACGGCGATCTCGACCTGATTCAGAAACGGGGCGAGGTGCCCCGCATTCGCCACCGCCACTCGCCCATCGGGATCGAACCGCGCGCAAACGCACGTAACAAATCCTCCGCCCGTGTGCCCGACCAGCGAACCATTCAGCGCCGCCAGCACAGCGCCGGGCGCCGAGGATCTCTCATTGCGCAGCGCGCCCACCGCCACCGAAACCAGCATCGCCGCCTTCAGCCCTTTCCCACTCACATCGCCCACCGCCACCAGCAGCGCGCCTTCCGGCTCCACCCGGCTCCAGTAGAAATCGCCTCCCACCTCTTGCGACGGCTCGTAAGCCGCCTGCATCTCGAAGGCGCTCGTGCTCGGTGAGGACCCCGGCAGCAGCAATTGCTGCACGGTACGGGCCGCGCTCAATTCACCCGCCAACCGCAGCCGCTCCCGGCGATCCCCGTCGATGCGACGGACCATCAGAATCAAAATTGCGGTCGAGACCGGGAGCCAAAACAGGTCCTCCCGCCACAAGCAATACGGCCCCAGAAAGTACCACTCCGGCAGGAGCGGCGGATAGTTGAGCAGGTACCTCGTCCATAGTTCGACAAAACCGACGGCCTGCAGGAACAGCAGCAGCCGGAAGAAGAGATTGGATAGTGGTAGGTGCCCCCACCGCAGTCTCCGCCAGTCGTGGGCGTGGATTCCAATGGCCAGGCCAGCGATCCATAAGTTCGCCGTGCACGACCAAATCACCTGATCGAAGCCGAACACCGTAGCCACGGGCAAGAGGCTCCAGCCAACCCAAAGTCCCCCGAGCAGCCACCGGGATCGGTAACCGAGAGCCGTTGCGACAAAATGCGTAAACAGTGGATAGATCAGACAACCCGGGACCGCCCCAAACACGGCGATCCCCCGGCGGTTGAACGGCTGAGTCGCCGGGGTCAAGGTGAGGTTGTAAAAAGTAGCGTCAAACGCGAAAGCGAGCGAGACGCAGCCGAACCAGAAAAACTCCCGGTGATCCCGATCGCTCCACCAAGTGATTAGGCTGAGAATCGCGATCAGGAAGAATGCGGTGCCCGACATTAGGCTTAGCGAAAGGGTTTCTCGGCGCAGCGCCATCTGCTCGGCTCCGGCGTGGCGAGGCGCATCGGATCGCGGCGTGATCAAGTAAGGGCCACGGTCCTCCAGAATGTAAATCGGATGAGTCCAGAGGGCCCATCGCATGCGCAAAGCGATGACCAGCTCGCCATTCGCCGGAATGGCTTCGGCAGGCAAATCAAAGGTGAGGGGGTGCGGAATGTGAGCCTCGGAGAATGATTCGAAGTCGCCGGAGTGGCCGACGCGTTGTCCGTTCACCCAAACTTCGTAGACGTCCGCCACCGTGCCTAGAGTCAGCGCCAAGGAACGAGCATCGGTGCCCGCCGGCACCCGCCCATGCCGCCGCATCCACACCGTCCGCCCGTCCCCATACTGGGCGAGGGGAACCTGGAAGCCTCTCGGCAGCCCGAAAGTCCGCCACTGGCTGTCATCGAAAGCAGCACCGGCAAACTCTTGCCGGTCTTCGGCGATCCAACGCCACTCGCCGCTCAGATCGACACGCAGAGCGTTCTGCCCGAACGCGACCGTGGCGCTCGCCAACAGCAGGATCCCGGCCAAACCGTTCATAACGTCCTCCTCACCGTCACCACCGTGATGTCGTCGTTCTGGCCCCAGGCCTCAGCCGCACCCCGATGTTCGCAGAGAGTGCTCATCCTCTTCATATCGTTTGTTGATATAGTCAAACTGATATGCCCTCAATATTGATCCAGGTCGATGAATCGCTCTTGCGATCGTTGGACAAGGTCGCGCCCGCAGCCAAGCGGCAGCGGGCGGAGTTCATCCGGCAAGCCGTGCGCGAGGCCGTCCGCAAGATCGAATACGAGCAGATCCGCGAGGCGTACCGCCTCCAACCGGACTCGGCTGAAGACGCCGATGACTGGTCGAATGCCGAAGAGTGGAAGCCGTGAGGCAGTACGAAATCTGGTGGGCTGACTTGCCTGAGCCAGCCGGACGGCGTCCGGTTTTGCTCCTGAGCCGGGACGACGCTTACGGCGTCTTGAACAAATTCGTCGCCGCCGAAATCACTGCTACCATCCGCAACATTCCGATCGAAGTACCCCTGGGAACCGCTGAGGGCATGCCCAAGCCGTGCGTCGTGAACTGCGACAACCTGCGAACCATTTCGAAAGCCCATCTGGCGACGCGGATCTCGAAAATCCCAGTTCACCGAGTGATCGAGGTGAAACGCGCCATCGGCTACGCACTCGGCTGGGAGGAGTTGATCGAAGCCGGCCGATAGTTCGCTCATCCGCTTCTCCGCACCGTCACGACAGTGATGTCGTCGTTCTGGCCCCAGGCCTTGGCCGCCGCCGCGATCCCGCCCGCGGAGTTCCCGCTAATATCGAGCGTCCGCTCGAAGCCAAACAGCTCCCGCTGACCATTCTCGGCCTCCACCACCCCGTCCGAAACGAACGTGAACGTCATCCCTGCGGCGGTCGTCTCCTCATACCGCACGCCCCCCACCACCCCGAGCGGCAGCCCCGCTTCGACCTCCACTTCCCGCCCATCTCCATAAGGCGCCGGATGGCCGGCATTGGCGATAGTCACCGTCCCGGACCCATCAAACCGCGCACAACAACAAGTCACGAAGCCGCCGCCCGTATGCCCCAGCAGCCCCTCATTCAACGCCCCCAAAATCGCGCCCGGCGACGAGGCCGGAGTGGCCTTCAAGATTCCAATCGCCACGCTCACCACCATGGCCGCCTTGAGCCCCTTGCCGCTCACGTCGCCCACCACCGCCAGCAAGCCGCCGTCGCGCTCGAAGATTTGGTAAAAGTCCCCGCCCACCTCGCCGGCCGGATGATACACCGCGTCCACCGCAAAGCCAGCGTAGGCTCGCTCCAGGGGCGGCAGGAGCAGCGACTGCATCTCCCTTCCAGCCGCCAGTTCCTGGCCCATGCGCAGTCCTTCGCCCCGCATCCGCTCCAATGACTTCTGGAAATAGAGCCCCAGCACGACCGAGAGCAGGGCGGCGATGAACATCTGAAAAACGGGGTCGTGCGCGCGCTCGAAGGCCAGCAACGGATGATCGAACCCGTAGCCCAGCATCTGGCGGACGGTATTCACCGACGCCAGGCTGGTGACCAGGGTAAATGGGACCATGGCAAAAGCAAGTAGCCGCCCGAAAGGCTCGCGGTAGTTTTGTTGCACGGCCCACAAGCCGAGCACCGGCAACGCCACGCTGGAAACGTACATGGTCGCTTCTGCCGGCAGGGATCGGTCCGGGAATGCCAGTTCCCAAGCCAAGCCCAGAAAGCAAGGTGGGTACAGGGTAACCCGCGGCCACCAACGCCGGTCGCGAGCCAGCACCAGGAACAGTTCGAGCAGAGCAATGTTGGCACCGGCCCAGAACAAAGACAAAACCCGGCTCCCCACCGCCAGGCTGACTTCGTGGTCCACCCAATACGCAAAGCAAGCGGTGGCGAGCGTCGCCAACAGGCCGTTGATGCCATACCAGAAGAACCCAGGGATCTCGGGTGCCGAGTACGACGCGACGAGGAAGTAGAGTGTGATTAAAAATCCCGTGAAGGCTAGGGCAACGCTGAACCAGTCCGGCATTTCCGGGCCGAAGAAGACAGACAGCGGGATGCGGGGAAAACGATAGCGGGAATCGATCCAAGCCCGCACCGCGGGCTCGCTACCAGCGAAAAGGCTGTACTCGCCGAGTTGGACCGCATAGAAGCCATGGCTGAGCGGCCGGTCGATCCGCAACGCGATCACGGCGCGGCCATCCGCCGGCCCGGTTGCCGACGCCATCACGGAGCGGGGAAATAGATCGAACCCGGGGAAGCCCAGGGCGCCGAACTTGACTCCGTTCCAGTAGAGTTCCTGCGCCTCGGCCAGCGGGGCCGTGCCCAGGGTGATCCTCTCGCCCGCCGGCACTGACACTCGAAACCGCAGCCACAACCGCCCCGACTGCCGAGGCAGCGCCGACCCCGGCACCTTCACCGTGGGCCAGGCCGAGTCGTCGAAGTCCGGCGCGGCCCAGGCTGGATTGTCGCCCTCGTGCCACTTCCACACGCCGTTGGCGGAAATGGGTTCGCCCGCTCCGCGCAGATCGATCTCCTGCGCCATCAGGCCGGAACAGAAAATCAGATAGAGCCACTTCACGTTGCCCTCCGCACGGTAACCACAGTGATGTCGTCGTTCTGCCCCCACGCCTGCGCCGCCGCCGCGATCTCGCCCGCGGACCGGCCGCTAATTTCGCGGGTCCGGTCAAAGCCAAAGAGTTCGCGCTCGATGTTCTCGGCTTCCAGGACCCCGTCCGACAGCAGCATCAGCGTTGCGCCGGGCGCCAAGTCGAAGGTGCCGCTGGCATAGGTACTGTCGGCGGTTATACCCAAGGGAAGTCCGTTCGGAACCTCCAATTCCCGGCCCTCGGCGTAGGCCGCTGGATGCCCGGCGCTGGCCGCGCGAAGCGATCCGTCCGCCGAGATCAATACGGCGCAACAGGTGACGAAACCACCGGCCACGCGCCCGGCCAGAGCCCGATTCAATTCGCTCAGCAACTCCGCGGGCTCGCGAACCGTCGCCATGCCGATGGCTCCCACCGTTGCGCTCACGATCATCGCCGCCTTCAGTCCCTTGCCACTTACGTCTCCCACCACGACCAGCACGGACCCGTCGCTTCCGGGCAGAATCTGATAGAAATCGCCGCCCACTTCGCTCGCTGGAAGGTAAACAGTTTCCACCGCGAAGCCCGGTACGCTCTGGTTCTCCGCCGGCAGGAGTAGCTCCTGCACCTGCCGTGCGGCTTCAAATTCGCCGGCCAGCCGTTCCCCTTCGAGCGCGGTGCGGGTGAACCGATTGAGCAGAATGCCGGTGATTGCGAGTGACCCCAAGATCATGGCGGCGTTTTCGATCGAGACGTTCAGGGGTTCGGCAAGGAGCAGGAATCCATTGTTGAGGAAGTCGCTATGGGGGAAGACGCCCACGAAGACACTTACCTGCTGAATGAATCGGGCCACGATGCCGCCCGCGTAAATGACATAGGGAAACGCGAGAGTCCAGGCCTCGCGATTCCCCTGCCGCCCCTCACGAATCAAAAGCAGTGCGTTGGCAAGCAGCACCGGCACATGCCCGGCCAGCAGCAGGGACGTGGAAACACTGCCGGAATACCAGTCCACCCAGCCGCCAGCGTCAGCCAACTGCATCAGCAGGCAGGCCCCAAGCACCCATCCAAACCAGCGCGACGGGCGGGTTCTGAAATAGCTGCGAAAAAAGAAGTAAGAACAGCCCAGGTTGATGGCAAAAGCCACCCCAATGAAGCAGCCAAAGCC
>JBKJLJ010000714.1:0-10562 GCA_046597015.1 Bryobacteraceae bacterium | reverse complement strand
CGGCCTCGCAGACAAGGAAGAAAGCTTCCTCGAACGCATCCCGACGCGCCCAACCCCCACCCCTTTCCCGCACCTGGCCCCATTGTCGAAGCCCGCGTCGACGCCCGCAACCCCCTCTCCGGACCCTTCGCCGCCTTCCGCTCCGCCGAAACGTTCGCCGTCGCCGTACCCGGCCAAACCTTCAAAGCCACCGTTAAACTCCACGGCGCTGAGGCCACCAAGATCGAGCTCCTCGCTCCCCGCGCATACCAGATTACCGAAAACGAACCCGGCCGCTTCACCATCAAAGTCCCCGACTCGCCCGCCTACACGACCGCCTACTGGACCCGCGACTCCATCCGCGAACCCAAATACAAACTCACCAACAACTTCGCCCAGCCCCTGCCCGACCCGCCCATCCGCGTCCGCGTCCATCACGCGAAGGGCGTCATCGAAACCACTCTCAAGACCTCCACGGTCGACGCGACCCAACTCGAATTCCTCAGCGACCTCGCCGTCGGCCCGCCCATCACACTTCAATTCCCCACCGAAGCCGGCATCCTGCCCGTGACGAAAAGAAGCCATCAAGTCCAGGTCATCGTCGGGTCCAACGTCGACGGCTCCGCCATCGGCACCGTCCGTCTGGCCCTCCCCGCCGGTTGGCGTGCCGATCCCGCCGAACTTCCCTTCGCCTTCCAACGCGAGCGCGAGCAGACTAAACTCAGCTTCACCCTGATTCCCCCCAAGGCCCTCGCCGCCGGAGAGATCACCGTCCGCGCCATCGCCCGCTATAACGGCCACGACTTTGACCAAAGCTTTCAACCCGTCACCTACCCCGGCCTCAAGACGATTTACCTATCTAAGCCTGCCGTCCATCGGGTCCGCGCCATCGATGTCCAGGTCCGCAGTGGAGTTCGCATAGGCTATCTCATGGGTTCCGGCGACGACGTCCCAGAAGCTCTCCAACAGTTAGGCGTCCCCTACGATCTCCTCTCCCCCACGGCCGATTTCAGCAAATACACGACGATACTCCTGGGCATTCGCGCCTACGCCGCCCGCTCCGACTTGCCCGCCAACAACGCCAGGCTTCTGGAATTCGCCCGCAACGGAGGCACCGTCATCGTTCAATACAACACCCCCGAGTTCGACAAAAACTTCGGCCCGTTCCCTTACTCCATGGGCCGCAACCCGGAAGAGGTGAGCGAAGAAGACAGCCCCATCAAACTCCTCGACCCCAACGCCCCCGTCTTCGCCGCCCCCAATCTGATCACGCTGAAGGATTTTGACGGCTGGGTGGAACAACGCGGCAGCAAGTTCTTCACGACCTGGGCCCCCGAGTATCGGCCCCTGATTGAAACCAACGACACCGGCCAAAAGCCCCAGCAAGGAATTTGGCTCGAGGCCACGGTCGGCAAGGGGAAGTGGATCTACTGCGCTCTGGCCTGGTATCGCCAACTACCCTACGCCGTCCCCGGCGCCACACGACTGTTTGCAAATCTGATTAGCCAATGAGATTTATCTCGCTGACCGGCATCGTCTGCGCGTTGCTCTACGGTGCCGCTGCTACGTACGTTTTTGTTCAGGATCGAGCGGCGCCTCGCACGCTCGGCACCGGCTTTGCATCGGTATTCGTGGTCTGGCCCGCTGTCCTCACCGCCACTCTATTTGGCATCGAATTTGATGCCAACAATACCATTCATATGGTGTGGGCGATTCTATACTGCGCTGTCCTGTTCTACTTCCTCGGCTGGTTTCTCGCCAAAGTCATCTGGTTTCTCCGAACCGCCAGCTAGCCGTCCGGTCCTTAATTTGACACGGTACGGACGACCGCGTTAGCGTAAGAAATCCTTCTCCGTCGAAGAGCCCGTTAAGAACACTATGATGACGACCGGCAGTGCGATTGAACGACGGACATTTCCCGCCCCCTTCTCGAGTTACGAACTCGGCGAGCCTTTCGACGAGATGTTCCTCCCCTCCGGCGCGCCGCGCGAACACTACCAGGAAATCTATGATTTTCTGCTCGAGTTGCCTGCCGAAGAACTACGCTTGCACAAGCAAGCTGCCGACCAGTCGTTCCTCCATCAAGGCATCACCTTTACCGTCTACGGCCGCGACGAAGGCACCGAACGTATCATCCCGCACGATCTTCTTCCGCGCATTATCACCGCCCAGGAGTGGGGCAAGGTCGAAGCCGGCCTCGAACAGCGCATTCACGCCCTGAACCTCTTCCTCCGCGATATCTATCACGAAGGCAAGATCCTCTCGGACGGCGTCGTCCCCCGCGACATCATCTATAGCTGCAAGCATTTCCGGCGCGAAATGCGCGGCGTCCACGTCCCCAAAGGCAACTACCTTACCGTTGTCGGAACAGACCTCATCCGCCTCCCCGACGGCGAGTTCGTCGTCCTTGAAGACAACCTCCGAGTCCCCTCTGGCGTCAGCTACATGATGACGTCCCGCCAGGTGCTAAAGCGGATCTTCCCCCGCCTCTATCAAGCCTGCGGCGTCCGGCCCATTGACCACTACGGCCAAGCCCTGCTGGCTACTCTCCGCAATCTCAGCCCTGACGGCCGCCCCGAACCCACCGTCGTCCTCCTCAGCCCCGGCGTCTATAACAGCGCCTACTTCGAACATTCCTTCCTCGCCCGCCAAATGGGCATCCAACTCGTCGAAGGGCGCGACCTCGTCGTTCACGACAACATCGTCTACATGCGCACCACCTCCGGCCTGCGCCGCGTCGACGTCATCTACCGCCGCATCGACGACGACTTCATTGATCCCCTCTCCTTCCGGAAAGATTCCATCCTCGGCGTCCCAGGCCTCTTCAACGCCTACCGCACCGGCAACGTCACCCTCGCCAACGCCATCGGCACCGGCGTCGCTGACGACAAAGCCCTCTACGCCTACGTCCCCCAAATCATCAAGTACTACCTCCAGCAGGATCCGATCCTCCAAAACGTCGAGACCTTCCTCGCCACCGATCCCACCCACCGCAACCACATCATCAACAACCTCGACAAACTCGTCGTCAAAGCGGTCGGCGAATCCGGTGGCTACGGCATGTTGATCGGCCCGCACTCAAGCAAAGAGCAGCAGGAAGAGTTCCGCCTTCGCATCCTGGAAGATCCCCGGAACTACATCGCGCAACCCACCATCAGCCTCTCCACCGCCCCCTGCTTCGTCGACGGCGGCAACATCGAACCTCGCCACATCGACCTTCGCCCCTATATTCTTTATCAAGGTGAAAAATCAGTGATCGTTCCCGGCGGCCTCACTCGGGTCGCCCTTCGCAAAGGCTCACTCGTCGTCAACTCTTCTCAGGGTGGCGGCAGCAAAGATACCTGGGTACTCAACTAATGGACATGCTTTCGCGCGTTGGCGACGCCCTGTATTGGATGTCGCGCTATCTCGAACGGGCCGAACACACTGCCCGGGTCCTGGAAATCCATCTCGGTCTCCAGCTCGAATCATTCTCCACCTCCAGCCAAAAGCACTGGGAACGAATGATCACTTCTCTGGGCCTCGAGCCCACCGAGGGAATCAACGACATCGACCTCGTTCAGTGGGTCTGCTTCGATCCTTCGAACCGTCTGTCGATCGTCTCCTGCATCTCGTTCGCCCGCGACAACGCCCGCCAGGTTCGAGATCATACAAGTTCCGAAATGTGGGAGCAAATCAACAAGCTCTTCCACGATGTTCGCTCCAACGCGATACAGGAAGATTGGGAAACCGAACCGACGGACTTCCTCCGCAGCGTCCGCGATGGGGCCCATCTGTTCCAGGGCATCACCGATTCGACCATGAATCATGGCGAAGGCTGGCAATTCATCCAGCTCGGTCGCTACATTGAGCGCGCTACCTCCAGCGCCGTCCTCCTCGACGTCCACTTTGAACACTTCCATCCCACTGGCGCCGCCACGATCAACTTCGAAGAGCATTCGGAATGGATCGGCCTTCTCAAATCGCTGACCGCCTTTGAGGCCTATTGCAAGGTCTACACCGCTGATCTGAAGCCGGAACGCATCGCCGATTTCCTCATTCTTAACGAGGAGTTCCCCCACTCCGTCCGCTTCGCCGTCGACCAGATCGATACCGTCATGCAGGCCCTCCCCCGCTCGGGCAGAGCCGGCGGCAACCGCCCGGCCCGCCTGGCTGGTAAGCTCCGCTCCACGCTCTGCTACACCGAAATGGATGAGATCTCCTCCGCCGGTATGCACGACTTTCTAGCCGGGATCGAGAGCCAGTGCTCTGAAATCCACAACGCAGTTCACCAGGTCTACATCGAGTACCCGGTCGACGCCGCCCTCGAGGCCTAAACATGTTCTATTCCATTCGACACGTCACTCGGTTCCACTACAGCTCCCCCGTCAGCGAAAGCGTAATGGAAGTGCGCATGCGCCCCCGCAGCGAGTTCCTGCAACAATGCTTGAAGTTTGAACTCCACGTCACCCCCCGCGCGCGCGTCCAGTCCTACCGCGACTACCTCGGCAACACCGTTCACCACTTCGACGTGCCCGGCCACCATAACCGCCTCGCACTCATCGCCGAAGCCGTCGTCGAAGTCGAAGAACCCGCCGAGCTCCCACCGTCCCTGCCCCTTTCCGCTTGGGCCGCCATCGATGAAATGTGGGCCTCCGGCGAACTCTACGAGTTCCAAACCCCCAGCCATTTCACCGAACCCTCCGACGAGCTTGCCAAGCTCATTGCCCATCTCGGCATCGACCGTAGCGAAGACCCCCTTTCGCTCCTCCACGATCTGAACCTGAAGATGTTCGCTGCTTTCGAATACGTGCCCAAGTCCACCCGCGTCGATTCCCCCATCGACGTCGCCCTCGCCAACCGCAAAGGCGTCTGCCAGGACTTCACCCACATCATGATCGCCATCGCGCGTAGTCTAAGGATCCCCTGCCGATACGTCAGCGGCTACGTCTTCCCGCGCGAAAAGCACGCCGACCGTTCCACCCCCAGCGCCACCCATTCCTGGGTTGAAGCCTGGCTTCCCGGTCTCGGCCCGAACAACTCCGGCCTCTGGATCGGCTTCGATCCCACGAATAATACGCTCTGCGGAAACCGCCACATCCGCGCCGCCATTGGGCGAGATTACGCCGACGTCCCCCCCACCAAAGGCGTTTACAAAGGGCGCGCCACCAGCGAACTAACCGTCGCCGTCCGCGTCCTCCCCACGGATGCTCCCGCCGATGATAAAGAGGAACTTATCCTCGTTCCGGCCAGCAATAGCGGCAGTTCTCCGGTCGCCGATCAGCACTGGGAGCAGATGCAGCAACAGCAACAGCAGTAACGTCCGTCCGATTCCGGGAACATTTTTCCAAAAGCGGCGTTATACTCAGCACAGGTCAAATTCCTAATGGGCATCAACGATTTCCTCAAAAGCTCCGGCGTGTCCGGCTTCATCAAGAAACAATTTATTGACGTACTGCAGTACGTCGAGAACGAAGACGGCGTACTCTCCTATCGGTTTCCCATGGCAGACCTGGAAATCCAGAATGGAGCCTCGCTGACCGTTCGCGAATCGCAGATGGCCGCCTTCGTCAACGAAGGCCGCATGGCAGACATCTTCACCGCCGGAACCTACAAGATTTCGACGCAGAACGTGCCGCTGCTCACCAACCTCATGAACTGGGACAAGATGTTTGAAAGTCCCTTCAAGAGCGATGTCTACTTCTTCAGTACGCGCCAGCAACTGAATCAGAAATGGGGCACCCCCAATCCCATCACCATCCGGGATAAAGAATTCGGTGCCGTCCGCGTCCGCGGCAATGGCGTCTACGCGTGGCACCTGGCCGACCCCCGCACCTTTCATCTCAAGGTCAGCGGCACGCGTGAAGTCTACCGCGCCGCTGAACTCGAAGGCCAACTCCGCGATATAGTCATCAGCCGCATGGCCGACGCCTTCGCCCAAAGCGGGATCCCGTTCCTCGACATGATTGCGAATCAGGTCGCACTAGGCGGGCAAATCCTCGCCGCTCTGCAGCCTTCATTTAACGATCTCGGGCTCCATCTCGACACCTTCGTCGTTCGCGAACTCAGCCTGCCCGAAGAGCTCCAGAAGCGTCTCGACGAGCGGATTTCGATGAATATGATCGGCGATATGGGCCGCTATACGCAGTTTCAGGTCGCGCAGTCGATCCCCATCGCTGCCGCCAACGAAGGAGGCATCGCCGGTATCGGCGCCGGCCTCAGCGCTGGCTTCGGCATGGCCAACGCAATGACCGGAGCCATGCAACAGGCCTATCAACAGCCCCAACAGCAGCAAGCCCCGCCTCCGGCCCCTCCGCCGGCGGCCGCTCCCGTCGCTGCCCCCGCCGCGCCCCAAGGCGAGACGAAGTTCTGTTTCAATTGCGGTTCCAAGATTCTGCGCGCCGCGAAATTCTGTGGTGAGTGTGGATCTCCTCAACCTGCGGTATAGTCTCAGCTTATGACCGTTTCCGGATGTGAATGGGTCATTGAGGCGCTCGGCTGCGAAGCCGGGCGTCTCAAAGATCTAAATACTCTCCGCGCCCTCTTCGCTGACCTCATCGCCGAACTGGCTCTGCACCCGGTCGCCGAGGCGCAATGGCACCAGTTCCCCGGCCCTGGCGGAATTACTGGCTTATGCCTGCTCGCTGAATCGCATCTCGCTTGCCATACCTTCCCCGAATTCGGTAGCCTATGCCTCAACGTATTTTGTTGTAAAACCCGCCCGGAATGGGATTTTGTGTCGTATCTTAAGAGAACGTTTCAAGCCCAGGAAGTGCGGGTGCGCCAATTGGAGAGGCACTACGGCAACTGATGAGTATACGTAACGCTATCTGTCCGAATTGCGGGGCAGAAATTCGATTTCGCTGGTCCGGTGCCGTCCAGACCACCTGTGACTATTGCAAGTCCATCCTCGTCAGGAACGATATTAACCTCGCCCTGGTGGGTAAGGCGGCCGACCTCCCCATCGACATCTCGCCCATCCAAATCGGTACCGAAGGTATCTTTGCCGACAAGCCCTTTCAGGTCATCGGCCGTATCGTTTACCGCTACGATCTCGGCACCTGGAACGAGTGGCATCTCTATTTCTCGGATGGCTCAAACGGCTGGCTCTCGGACGCCCAGGCCGAGTACGCCATCTCCTTTCAGAACACGTTCACGGACCCGCCGCCCGCTCCGGCCGATCTCCACCGCGGCATGACTATGGCGCAGCACGGCGTGCCCCTCTATCTCACCGTCATCACGGAAGCAATGTACGAGACAACGGAAGGCGAACTCCCATTCACCTCCTACGACAAAGCGAAGTGCCACTTCGCCGATTTCCGGACCGGCGATGGCCGCTTCGGCACCCTCGACTATTCCGAAAATCCGCCCCTCCTCTTCCTGGGCCAGTTCGTGACATACGATAGCTTGCAACTGAAAAACGTCAAAGAGTTCGAAGGGTGGCCCACTGCATGAATCCCGCCGCTCCCCGCAAAGGTTTTGTTCCCAAACCCAAAGCGCTGAACTGCCCCAACTGCGGCTCCCAGATCGAACTCCGCGCCCTCGGCGCGGCCGCCGGCGTCATCTGTAGCTACTGCAGCAGCACCATCGACGCGACAAATCCCCAGCTTCAGATCATCGGTCGCTGGCAGGCCGCGATGACCATCGAGCCCGCCATCCCCCTCGGCTCCCGGGGCAAGCTGAAGGGCGTCCTCTGGGAGGCCATCGGCTTTCAGCAGCGCGGCATCAACGTAGAAGGCACCAACTACTTTTGGCGCGAATACGTCCTCTGGAACCCCTATCAAGGCTTTCGCTATCTCAGCGAATACGATAACCACTGGAACTTCGTAACGCCGCTACCATCTCTGCCCTCCGATTCGGGCCCCTACAAAGTCTTCGCCGGCGAGAGTTATCGACACTTCCAAACCGCCCGCGCCTACACCTGCTTTGTCATTGGGGAGTTTCCCTGGATGGTCCAAGTTGGCGAAGCTGTCGATACCGCTGATTACGTCAGAGCGCCTAAAATGCTCTCTTCGGAAACCACCGAAAATGAGGTCGCCTGGAGCCAGGGAGAGTACATCCTTGGCCCCGAAATCGCACAAGCGTTCCAAATTAAGACGCCTTGGCCGCCTCCCATCGGCGTTTACTCCAACCAGCCGTCCCCCTACACCGGCCGGGTCCGCAAGGCATGGCTCTTCTACGGAGCGATGTGCGCACTCCTGTTTTTCCTGATGGTCTTTTTCGCCATCCTCGCTCCCCGCAAAACGGTTCTCAATAAAACCTACGTCGTCAACCCGGGTTCAACCGGAGAGAAGAGTTTCGTTTCTGACGTTTTCACTCTCGATGGCAAGAACGACAACGTCCAAGTCGGCATCAACGCCGACATCGCCAACCAATGGGTTTACTTCAGCATGGCCCTCATCAACGAGGAGACCGGCCAAGCCTTCGACTTCGGCCGTGAGGTGAGCTACTACTCCGGGACAGATTCCGACGGCAGTTGGACCGAAGGAGGCCGGACCGACGACGTCCTGCTGCCCAGTATTCCCGGCGGCCGCTACTACCTCCGCATCGAGCCAGAAACGGACCCCGCCGTCGCCGGCGGACTAAAATCGAGTATCCCTTTCCGGGTTCACATTATCCGCGGAATCCCTTTTTACCTCCGGTACTTCGTCGGCATGTTTCTGCTGCTGATCCCGCCCCTCTGGATAAGCATCGCCGCCGGGGCGTTTGAAACCAAGCGGTGGGCCGAAAGCGACTCGGGTGCCAGCACATCTTCCAGTTCAAGCAGTGAGGACGACGAATGAGCAAACTTTATATGGCGTACAGCATGTTGGTAGCCGGCGGACTCGCCGTCTCCAGCATCACCGGTTACTCCCCGTTCACCCCGTACGACAAGGTTGAGGGGGTCCCCAAATCCGTTCGTAACAACCCAGGAGCCTACCGCTCCCACTACGCTGGTCATGCCCGATACTTCGGGGGGAAATAAGAAACTATGGAATTCCGCTTCGATCACTTCCTGAATGCCGTCATCTATGCCGCCCTCGGCATCGTGATTTACATCGTCGCCTTCTTCGTCATTGACAAGGCGACGCCCGGCGAACTCGGCATCGAGATCTTCCAGAAACACAACATGGCGGCGGCGGTCTTCGTCGGCTTCTTGATGCTCGGAATCAGCATCATTATCGCCGCCGCCGTTCACTAACCCGAGCCTTCGTGGCAATTGTTCTCTTCATCTCAGTCTTCCTCATCGCGGCCTGCGGCCTGATCTATGAGTTGATTGCCGGTGCGCTCGCCAGCTACCTGCTCGGTGATAGCATCCTGCAGTTTTCTACCGTTATCGGCAGCTACCTCTTCGCCATGGGCATCGGCAGTTGGCTGTCGCGATATATCCATCGCGGCCTCGTCGCCCGCTTCATCACCATCGAACTGATGGTTGGCCTCGTCGGCGGCTTCTCTTCGTCCATTCTCTTTCTCTCCTTCGCGTACACCGAAGGCTTCCGCTTCCTGCTCTACGGCCTAGTCATGGTCATCGGCACCCTCGTCGGCCTGGAGATCCCGTTGCTCATGCGGATCCTGAAGGAACGCTTCCAGTTCACCGATCTCGTCGCCAACGTCCTAACGTTTGACTATCTCGGCGCCCTTGGCGCGTCGCTCCTCTTCCCTCTCGTTCTGGTTCCGAAACTCGGCATGGTCCGCAGCGCCCTCCTCTTCGGCCTCGTGAACGCCGGGGTCGCCGTCTGGTCCATTTATCTATTCCGCGCCCAACTCGGCTCTGCCCCGATGCTCCGCGTCGCCGGCGGAGTAGTCGTCGTCGCACTCGGCGTCGGGATGGGCTTCGCCGATCACATCACCGAGGCGGCTGACAACAGCATTTATGCGGACGATGTCGTCTTTTCCCGCAATACCCGTTACCAGCGCATCGTGCTGACGAAATGGAAGGATGACCTCCGCCTCTTCCTCAGCTCCCATCTCCAGTTCTCGTCCCGTGATGAGTATCGTTACCACGAAGCCCTCGTCCACCCCGGGCTCGCGGCCATTGACGCGCCCCGCCGCGTCTTAGTCCTAGGCGGAGGCGACGGTCTCGCCGTCCGCGAAATCCTCAAGTACCCCGGCGTCGAAAGTGTGACCCTCGTCGACCTCGATCCCGAGATGACCGACCTCTTCACTCGCCACCCGCTTCTCAAGAAGCTCAACAGCGAGTCTTTCTCTAATCCCCGCGTGAAGGTGATCAACGCCGACGCCTTCGTCTGGCTCGACGAAAATCAGGAGGTGTACGACTTCGTCGTCATCGACTTCCCGGACCCGACCAACTACTCACTCGGCAAGCTCTATACGACCGCGTTCTATCGGCTGCTCTCTCGACACGTCTCGCGGGGTGGTCGAGTCGTTGTTCAGTCGACCAGCCCGCTATTTGCTCGCCAGAGCTTTTGGTCAATTGCCAACACGCTGAAGCAAGCCGGTTTTCATACCTGGCCCTATCACGTTTATGTCCCCAGCTTCGGCGAATGGGGATACATTTTGGCCGGCATGGGAGACTATCAGCCGCCGACCCGTTTACCTGCGGGGCTCCGGTTCCTCGATCTGAAGACGTTGCCTCAACTTTTTGTCTTTCCGCAGGACATGGC
>JBKJLJ010000592.1:0-15742 GCA_046597015.1 Bryobacteraceae bacterium | reverse complement strand
GGTTTTCCCGCTCGCGGCCTCGAACGCTTCGACAATTTCCTTGTTCCCTTTCCGATGGAACAGAATCACCTTCCCGCCCGCAATTACCGGCGGCGCGAACCCGGCTCCCACCTCCCTCTCCCATGCCATCTGGCTCAGCCACGCGACGTCAGAATCAGAATAGACGCCGTTCCGGTTCGGGCCGAGCAGTTGCGGCTAATCGTGGAGAAAAAGAGAACCGAAAGCAGCAAGCGAAACAAGATTGACTCCTCTACAAGGTTTTACTAGTCCCCTTCCGCGCATACATCCCTGCATAGTCGAAGACGATCGTGCGGGCTTTCTCAAGCCAACGGTCCAGGTCCGCAACATCGATCTCCTGGGTATCCGTAAAAATGAGTTTAGCGGCTGGCCTCAAAGCCGTCTCGAACAAACAGAGGACGAGCGGCATCCAAGATTTCCCGACGGAGGCACTGCCGATAAGCTTCGCGATGGCTTCGAATCGTCATTGAACCGTGTTCAAGATAACAGAACGCCGCACCTTAAGGGCAACTCAGGTTGGGCCGATAGACCTGATGCAACCGGGTCCCCGAGGATCCGCCCTGCATGATTCCCCCACCCGGCAAGTAAATCAACCCATCCTGAAAGTGCAACCCCGTCACCCCGTGCACCGGCTGCGGCATGTTCGGCAAGCTCGTCCACCGGTCGGTCTTCGGGTTATAAACGTCATGGTCCGGATGCACCCCGGTGGCAAACTCGCCCCCAAAGAAGTGCATGCAGCCATTCGCCGAAACCCCGTTCAGCCCGCCCCGCGCCTTGGGCAGCGTCGCCCCCCTGGACCATAGCCCCGTCTTCGGATCGAAAACCTCCACGGTGTCCGCCGCCATGCTCTGAAAGCCCGCATCAAACCGCCCGCCCACCACATACAGCCTTCCCTCGTGCGCCAACGCCATCAAGTGGTTCCGCTGTGTCGGCAAGTTCGGCAGCGTCGTCCATTCATCCTTTGTCGGGTCATAAACGGCAAAGTCCGCTCCCCGCGGTGGCCGCCCCCCGGCCACATAAATTCTGCCGTCGATCACCGCCGCCGCCCCCGCGCTCCGTGCCGTCGGCATCGGTGCCCGCGCCCGCCACGCATTGGTCGCCGGGTCATACTCCTGCACCGTATTCACATACGCCGCATTCGGATCCGTCTGCCCGCCGATGACATAAACCTTCCCATTAATCGCCGCCGGCATCAAATGATTCAGCGCCACCGGCAACGGCGCCGCGAACGTCCAACTGTCGGTCGCCGTGTCATAAACCTGCACCGTATTCACCGACACCCGGGTCGACGGATACCCCCCAATCACATAAAGTTTCCCCTTCAGCCCCACCACGCCCATCTCTGAGTTCGCCTCCAGCAACCCCGCCCGGCTGCTCCATCCCCCCGAAGCCGGCGACGTCGGCGCGAGCAACGTCCGATTCGCGGCCACCGAGTCGACTGTCACCTCCAACTCTAATCGTCCCCGCTTCCCTGCCAACGCGCGGGGCAGCGGACCCAGGTTCATCTGGTCCAGCCCCGCAAACACGCTATGTGCCTGCGCCGCCTGCACCGGTATCGAAACTCCCCCCGCCGTCGCGCTGATCCGCCCCAAAGCCGCGTTCCGAAACCCCGTCCCAAACAGCACCAGATAAACGTCCTGCGACCCGTCCCCCACGTCGAGTGCCGCCGGCTCCCACCGCGTCGAACCCGCAAAGCGCTCAAACAAATCCACCTGCTGCTGTTTCCCGAAGGCTGCGTACACCGCAAACCCTGCCGGTGCGCCCTCCCCCGATGCGTTCGCCGTAAAAATCCCCGGCGCCACCCGGCCAATCCGCACGGTTGCTGTCGCCACGGTCTCCCCGCCCCGCCGCAAGGCAATCGTTGCCGTCCCATCCGCCAAGCCCGCAGGCAGAACGAAACTCGCCTGCCCCGCTGAAACGGCCACCGTCGCCGCCACGCTCTCCGCGACTATTATCGAATACCCACCCGTCTCTGTAATGACCGGCGAAAAGGCCGTCCCGATCATGCCCGGCGCCAGCACGCCTCCCCGCTCATAAGTGGCTGCCGAGACGACCGTCAATGTCGTCGTCTGCGCCATCATCGCCCCAGCAAACAGCACCATCCCGTATCGCCACATAGAGCTAGAGTAAATCATCGGCTCCTCGCGAACTCTTGGCTCCGCATTACCCGCGCGGACAAGGACGGCGAGCGGGCCAACACATTCCCACCGTTGGGCCGATGCGGGGAGACAGTGGCCACCCACGTGCACTGGTTACCGTAGGTTTCCAACATCTGACACAGTTGAAGGGAACCTACAGCTATGCGAGAGTAGTGGACTGACCGCCGCTGGTCAGATGATGACGCTGCGTCGTCACTTGACAGCGAGTCGTAAAGGAAAAAAGCATATGTCATTCGGCATCTACATCGTCGGCTACCTTCTTATGATCGCGGGATTGATCTACGGCGCAACGCTACTTCATGTCGCCACCCAGTGGATCGCGGTTGGAGCGCTCGTTCTGGTCGGCCTCGCCATTCTGACCGGCGTCAAGGCGACGAGGCAAAAGGACTCTTCGTAAAGAGTCCGCTCCCGCGCCGGCTTCTTCCGCGCGGGCTCGCCATCAGACCGCGCCAATTACCGCCTTAACGCAACGACTCTTTAGAGCACACTCGCCGCCGGTACACGGCATCGAAACTCCGCAAAAGCGCAACCGTTTCTCACATTCGGACGCAGTTCCTTGCCGCCTCCTCCGCGGCCTATCTATACGGATTACGGCCCCACCACCACGAGAAACTCCTCGATCGTAAATCCCGTCCGCGCAATCAGTGCGCGCAGCGTTCCCCTTGCTACCAGCGAATGCTCAGTGTCGACAACGTCGCCACCGCGCCGTCTTTCGTCATCACGATGTGGCTCCCCCGCTGCCGGACCACTTGCCAGCCAAAGCATGCAAAACCGCGAACGACCTCACGGGGTCGAAGCAGCGGCACAACGGGCATTAAACCGCGACTTCAACTTCGCGCGTGGAAACAGTCAGCGGCATCCCCTGCTGCGCGCGCACGTCTAGGCACTCCCACCTTGGCTCACGCACCCAGGGATCGACTGGTACTCCGCAATGGAAACGCGATCCTCATCCTGTTGTATGGTGATGGTGAACTTCATTTCTCGATCATAACCTCCCTTGGAACGTACACGACCAGTTGCGCTAAGCTGAGCGGAACACATGCCCCTCGCCCCCGGCACCAGATTCGGTCCCTACGAAATCCTATCTCCCATAGGCGCCGGCGGCATGGGCGAAGTGTACAAGGGCCGCGATACGAAACTGGGCCGGGAGGTGGCGATGAAAGTTCTGCCGCCCGGCATGGCCGAGGACCGGGATCGCCGGGCCCGCTTTGAACGCGAAGCCAAGGTGCTGGCGTCGCTGAACCACCCGAACATCGCCCAAATCTACGGCCTCGAAGGCAACGCTCTCATCATGGAGCTCATCCCCGGCCAGACCCTGCAAGTCCCCCAACCCCTCGAAACTGCCCTCCACTACGCCAAACAGATCGCCGAGGCTCTGGAAGCCGCGCACGAGAAGGGCATCACTCACCGCGACCTGAAACCCGCCAACATCATGGTTACGCCGGAGGGCGTGGTGAAAGTCCTCGACTTCGGCTTGGCTACCGCCCCGGTGCAGCAGGCAGCCAGCGACCCCAACAACTCGCCCACGGTCACCCTGGCCGCCACGGAGGCCGGCGTCATCATGGGAACCGCCGCCTACATGAGCCCCGAGCAGGCCGCCGGCAAACCCGTCGACAAACGCAGCGACATCTGGAGCTTCGGCGTCGTCGTTTACGAGCTCCTCACCGGCACCAGGTTGTTCGGCGGCGACTCCGTCTCCGACATCCTGGCCGATGTTCTCCGCGCCCCGATCGATTTTTCAATACTTCCCTTATCTCCGATCACCAGCCTCCTTAAACGCTGTCTCGACCGTGATCGGAAGACCCGCCTGCAAGCCATCGGCGAAGCCCGCATCGCCATTCAGAATTGCCTAGCGAATCCCGTCGCCGCCCAAGCGGTCACTCGGCCCGCCAGTCGCATTCCCTGGCTGGTTGCCGCAGCATTCGCCGCCGGCCTCGCCTACACGGCCTATCATCGCGGGAGCCCACCCGCGCCGAAAGTTTTAGCGGCGTCTATCTTCGCCCCTGATAACACCGCATTTCACTCCTCCAGGCAGTTCGCACTCTCCCCCGATGGCCAGAAGCTGGCATTTGTGACTGCAGAAAAAGGTTCCTCTCTCCTGTGGGTCCGCGATCTCCAATCTCTCGACGCCAGAAGCATCCCGGGCACAGAGGGCACCGGCGACCCGTTCTGGTCTCCCGACAGCCAATCCCTCGCCTTCGTAATTAAGGGCGCGCTGAAGCGGGTCGACGTTACCGGAGGTCCCATCGTCAAACTCTGTGATGTCGGCGCAACCCACCAAGGCTCATGGTCCAGCCGCGGAGTCATTTTATTCTCATCCTTATCAGGTTCTGGGCTTTTTCGCGTGTCCGCGTCTGGCGGAACTCCCGTGCCGGTTACCCGGTTGGATGAACCCGCTGGGGAAGGTTCCCACCGCTTCCCGTGGTTTCTCCCCGATGGCCGCCATTTCCTCTATACGGCCAGGTTTCAAGGCGACAAAGGCTTAATTTTCCTGGGCGATCTCGATTCCAATGAGCGAATCGAGATAGCTAAAGCCGACGGCCACGCCGCTTACGTCGAATCCTCCGGAATGCTGCTTTTTTCGAGCGGAGGCTCCACTGCGGGTCCCCTCATGGCGCAGCGCTTGGACGGCTCCACGCTTCGGCCCGTGGGCGATCCAGTTCCAATTGCCGAATCCGTCGAGAAGGCCAATGGCATTTGGGCCAGTCATCTGTTTTCTGTCTCACAAGATGGTGTTCTGGCGTTTTCCGGAAGCCGTCAATCGAGAAAGGCGCAGCTTACTTGGTTGGACCGTTCCGGAAAGGTGCTCGGCACGGTCGGTAATCCGAGCGTCGGATTGTCGAACCTGCGCATCTCACCCGATGGAACAACCGTCGCATACTCGGTGAACAAGGATATTTGGCTCCACGATTTGCGGCGCGACAACTCGTCTCGATTCACTTTCAACAATAAAGATTCGGAGTCCACGCGTCCAGCATGGTGGCCGGATGGGAAATACTTAGCCTACCGGCAGAACGGGACGTTTGTACGGAAACTCGTCAGCAGCGGGGATGCTCCAGCGCCGTTCGCGGGATGGTCCGGGGCGAGAGATGTCGACTTCTCTCGGGACGGGCGCTACATGGCGGGAAGCCGGTTTGCGGGTGGCAGCGGGCTCGATATTTGGTTCCAACCGTTAGAGCCCCTCGGCACCGAACCTCGCGATTACGTGCCAGGCCCCGCCGTTGAAATGGCCCCCAAGTTCGCGCCTTCCGGAGATTGGCTCGCCTGCGAAGTCTTTGAATCCCTCCAAAAAGAGGTATACGTGCAATCGTTCCCGAATCCGAGCCTGAAGTATCAGGTCTCGACGGAAGGAGGAGAGAGCCCCGTTTGGAGTCGCGACGGCAAGGAAATCTTTTTCATCTCACTGGAAGGGCAAATGATGGCCGCGGCCGTCCGGACCGTTGGCGGAAAACTGGAAATCGGCGTCCCGAAAGTACTCTTCGATACCCGAAGGATTCCCCGCTCCATCGACCAAAATTACGATGTCGCCGCAGACGGAAGATTCCTCGTCGTTTCCCAGGGCTCGATTTCCTCGCCCGCCATCCACTTGGTAGTCAACTGGCCGGCGACCCTGAAGCCATAGACGCAATCGCGCGCCCGCAGCATCGGACCCACTGTCGTGTGCCCAATGTCACATGCTAACGCTAGTCTAAATCACCGGCCTGTAGTAAAGTGTTGTCTTCCATGTCCCCCCAATCGAGCGTAATTACTCTCTATCTTCATCGCTTGAAGAACGGAGACGCCAGCGCTGAAGGTGCGCTCGCCGACGCCGTCTACGAACGCCTCGTCCACATGGCCAAAGCCGTCATGCAAGGCCGCTCCTCTGCCGACAGCCTCCAACCCACCGCCCTCGCCAACGAAGTCCTCCTCGAACTCGTCCGCATCCGCGACATCGACTGGCAGGACCGCCTCCATTTTTACCGTGTCGCTTCCCGCCTCCTGCGCCGTCGGCTCATCGACCATATCCGCATCACCCATGCCGGCAAGCGCCCTCAAACCGGCCAACGTGTCCCTCTCAACGAACTCCTCTTACCCCAAGCGACACGCTTCGATGAGATCTTCGAAGTTCATATCGCCCTCGAACAGCTTGAACAGTACGACCCCGACCTCGCCGAACTCATCGAAATGGTCTATTTCGGCGGGTTTACCATCAGGTCTCTGGCCGAACTCCGCGGAGTATCCCAGAAAACTATCGATCGACACCTCGAACTCGGGCGCCGCTGGCTGCGAAAAAAACTCGGCCCGTCCTGTCCCGAAGAAGACGATTCCTCCGCTTTAAGTTTTGATAGGCGATGACTCCGGACCGGTGGCAAGTGATCAAAACGGCGTTCTTGGAAGCCTTCTCGCTTCCCGCCCCGGAGCAATCCCGGTTCCTTGCTCGTTTGCAGCAGCAAGATCCAGATCTCGCTCATGCCGTCCGCGAGTTGCTCGAAGATTCCCCCGAAGATACCCTCGACCTCCACCGTTCCTGCTGGCTCGATGATCCCCCGCCCGACGAACACCTGCTCACCCCCGGTGCCTGCCTCGCCGCTCGCTTCGAAATCATCCAGTTTCTCGGTGCCGGCGGTGCCGCCGAAGTCTATCGCGCGTTTGACCGCCAACAACAGGAACTTGTCGCCCTCAAGATACTCCGCCGCGAATGCCTCCCCGACCACGCCGCCCTCGTCCTTCTCCGGAATGAGTTACACACCGCTCGCCGAGTCACTCATACCAATGTATGTCGATTGCATGAATTCTATCCCGCCGCCGGCAACGTCGGAGCCTTCCTCACGATGGAACTCCTCAACGGCCAAACCCTCCAGCACCGGCTCGCATCGGACGGTCCGTTAGCGCCCCACCAAGCCCAACCGCTCATCACCCAAATCTTCGATGGTCTCGAAGCCGCCCATCAACACGGCGTCATCCACCGCGACCTCAAACCCGGTAACATCATGTTGACCGAAGCCTCCCGCGTCGTCCTGATGGATTTCGGTCTTGCCCGCGATGTCCAGCGCGCCGCCGACCTGGCCACCACCATCACGCAGAACCGTTTCGCCGGTACCCCCGCGTACATGGCGCCGGAGCAACTCAAGGGCGAACCCGCCACCGTCGCCTCCGATCTGCACTCGCTCGGCGTCCTCCTGTTCGAACTCTTCACGGGTACCCGCCCGTTCGACGGAGCCAGCCCGGTCGAGACCGCCGCCCGCCGCCTCCACGAAGAAGCGCCTCGCCCCCGCGTCAATGGCGCGTTTCTGGAACGGCGTTGGGAGCGAGTCATTCAACTCTGTCTTTCGAGCGACCCGAAAGCCCGCCCCGCCTCCGTCGAAACCGTCCGCCAACTCCTGGCCATTGGAGCCCCGCTCCTCTGGGGACGCCGCAACCTCATCCTCGGCATCAGCTTCGGCGCCACGGCCTGCCTCGGCGGTGTCGCCTGGCAAAACTGGGCCGATTCCTCAGGGATTGCCGCCGAAAGCCAAACCGCGGCCTTCGATCATTACCTCCGTGGCGGCAAACTTCTCGAAGAGTTCACCCCCGTCAGCGTCCGCGCCGCCATCGGCGAGTTCGAACGGGCGCTCCAACTCCACCCGCGCTTCGCACTGGCCATGTCCGGCCTCGCCGACGCTCATCTCTACCTGAAAAACGCCGAACCGCAGAACGCGGCGGCTCACCTTACCGCCGCCGGCCGTCTCGCCACCGAAGCGGTTCACACGGAACCGAACCTCGCCGAGGGCCACACCTCCCTAGCCGCCGTTCGCCAGGCGGAATGGCGGTGGCGGGAAGCGGAACTCAGCTATCGCGAGGCTCTTCGTCTCAAACCCAAAGCGGCCAAAACCCACCGCTGGTTCTGCGGCCTGCTCCTTCAATTTGGCCGCAACGAAGAAGCCAGCTCCCACGCCCAACGCGCGTTGGAGTTAGATCCCTACGACCGCGCCGCCCCCGCCACAATTGGACTCTACTACTTCCTGACCGGCCAAAACCAGGCGGCCTTGGACCTCCTCGAACCAGCTGTGCGCGACCTCGACAGTGTCGGCAAAAGCGACAGCGCCCGTTTCAACCTCGCCCAAGTCTACGCCCGCATGGGCTATCTGGCGGTGGGCGAAGCTGCTCGCAAATATTTCGAAAGCGCTCTCCGCCAAGCTGCCATCATCCAGTCGCTCGAAGCCGGCCGGCCCGGCCCCTCCCTCGCCGAAGCCATTTACGCCTTGATTCACTCTCTCCGCGGAGACCTCGCCCAAGCCGAGCCCTATTTCGCCCGCATCCTGGCCGACTATGCCAAAGACCAAGTGCCCGCCCTCCACGTCGCCTGGGTCTACGCCGTCCAGCATAAGCTCGACGAAGCTGTCACCGTCTTAGAACGGGGTTTGGTCAGCCACGATCCCACCCTGCTCTACATAAAGGTAGTTCCCTTCCTTGAAAACCTTCGCCCGCACGCAGGCTTTCAATCGATCCTCCAGCGCTTGGCGCTGTAACCAACTAACCAAGGAAAATCCACCATGCCAAAGTCTGTCGTTCTCAAATACAACCCCAAGGCAACCGTCCTGACCACCCATCACGGTTTCCACATCGAAACCTCAAACCACATCTTCCAGTTCCCCTCCGTCGGGCCTGAAATGACCCACCACGGCTTCACCTTCAATTTGGAGAAAGCCGTCAAAAAAATATCCGCCCAACTCGATTCGGAAGGCCACCTCGTTCTGCGTTTCGAGGAAGAGTAATGGCCCTCGGCCCCCTTCAGGAGTTAGTCCAAACCGGCCAGCTCCACCAAGCTGAACAACTCCTGCGGGGGGCCGCAATTCATGGCGTCCGCTCGGCCAAAGAAAAGCACAATCTGGCCGTCATCGTCGGTGCCCAAGGGCGGTGGCAGGAGTCGATCCAACTCCTCCGCCAAGCCCACCGGGCTGCACCCAATGACGCCTCCATTCTGAGCGACCTCGGCAAGGCCCTTCTCGAAGCCCACCGCCCCCACCAAGCCCGCAAAGTACTCCTGGCCGCCAAAGCCCGCGCTGCTACCGCGGAAACTCTTGTCCGTCTTGGTAAAGTCCTCCTCCTCTTCGGCGAAACGTCCGCTGCCCTAGCCGAGTGCGAAGCCGCTGGAAGCTTCCTTCCCGCCGTCCGCCTGCGCGTCAAGCTCCTCAGCGCCGCGGGTCGCCACCACGACGCCCTCGCGCTCTGGCAGCCAGCCATGGATGCCATGGAACCCGCCGCCCGCGGTCCCGAAGACCTCGCCATTTATGCCACCATCCACTGGCATTGCGGCAACACTGAGCAAAGTCTGGCTCTCGCTCGCCACTTCATGGAAGCCAGACCCGTCACCCCCAACTTTCACTCCATGTACGTCTCCGCCCGGCTCCACAGCCCCACCGAGACCGTCGAAGCCGCCGGCCAGGCCGCCCGCCAGTGGGGTAAATCATATTCCGATCCGCAACCCCAACTCATACTCCGCCAGCGCCCTCGCCGTCCCCTCCGCATTGGCTACGTCACCCAGGAGTTCCATCGCGGCCCCGCTATCCATTTCATTCTGCCCCTCCTCGAAGCGCGCTCCCGCGACCGCTTCCACTTCACCGGCTTCCACTGCGGCCCGCAGCGAGACCCCTGGACCCACCGCGCCGCTCGCCAGTTCGATCAATGGCGAACGCCCTCCACCGCCGCCGAACTCGAAGCCGCCGTCCGCCAGGACAGACTCGACCTCCTCGTCGATCTCTCCGGCCACTATGGCTCCCATCTCACCCTCTTCGAAAAACGCCACGCCCCCGTCCAACTCACCTTCCCCAACTATCCCGGCTCCACCGGTGCCGAGCAAATGGACTACATCCTCACCGACCGCTGGGTCTGCCCTCCAGGTACCGAGCTCCAATATACCGAACAGCCCCTCCATCTCAATTCCGGCTACTTGCCCTACCGTCCTCCCCTCCGCCCCCGCTTAACCCCACCCCCCAGCCTCGCCACCGGCGTCATCACCTTTTGCCTCCTTCAGCGCCCCTCCAAACTGAACCCCGCCGTTTGGGACGCTGTCGCCCGCATTCTCGCCGCCGTACCCCGCAGCCGTCTCTTGCTCCACTACTCCGCCGCCGAACTGGATGACCCCGGCTCCCTCGCCTGCCATCACTTTCGGGCTGCCCTTTCCACCCGCGGAGTCTCGCCCCGCCGTCTCCTCTTTCGCGGGCCGCTCTCGCTGAAGGACCATTGGGCGCTCCTCGCCCAGGTCGACATTGGGCTCGATACCTTCCCCTACAACGGCCAAACCACCACCTGTGAATGTCTCTGGATGGGCGTGCCGGTTCTCACCCTGCGCGGCACCCTGCATGTTGCCCGCGTCGGCTGGCAAATCCTCGATCGGATCGGCAGCCCGGAACTCGTCGCCGATTCCCCCGATGAGTACGTCGCCAAAGCCGTCAAGTTGGCCCACGACCGCAGTCGTCTCACCCTTTACCGCCGCCGGCTTCGCCCGGCTTTTCTCGCCTCGCCGCTCCTGAACGGAGCCGTCGTCAAAGATATCGAAGCTGCCTTTTTAGAGGTCACAAAATCATGAGTACTATCCCCGCATTAAGTTGGAAAGACAGCGGCCTACCGCCCTATGGACGCTTGCCTACCCTCGCCGTGCCCAGCGACGCCGCCCCCGACGATTGGACCAACGAGGCGTCCTTCCTGCCCTGGCGCGCCAGTATGCTGGCGCTGTTCAGTCGCGTCCTCTGGCCCGTCTGCGATGTCCCGCAGCAAATGTGGCGGGGGGAAGCCGTCGCCGAAATGAGGCGGCTCACCCTCGCCGATCTCGGCCTCCTCCAACAGATCCGCCAGCCACGCGCCCGCCTCATCGATACCCTGCCCGTCTCCCCGCTTCGCCACCTGGCCTGCCCTCCTCACCGCATCTTCTTTGAAGGCGAGGACGCCGGCCCGGCGAAGACCGGCGAATGGCTTCGTTTCTATGACCAGGACGCAAGTAAGGATCTCATCCTGGACGCTATCCCGGTCTTGATGTCCCGCGGCATGAGTCGCAAATCCCCGACCGGGATGATCTACTGGTTCAAACAGCAACTCCAGCGTCCCCGGCCCTACCACGCTTCTCTCCTTCTCGATGTCGATATCGCTCACCAGGCCGCGACTACCGCCCTGCACCCTGCCTTAATCAGTGGTCACTGCTTGCAGGGCGTCGCCGCGTTGATGGCGATTCTGGAACGCTTCACCCTCGACCAGGTATCGCTTTCCCCCTCCATCGTCCAGTATCTGCTTGATTTTGGAGACCGCCGCGTCATGGCGGGAGTTCACTACCCGAGCGACAACCTCGCTTCCTGGATCCTGGCGCTGGAACTCTGCGACTATGCCGTCACCCCGTCCGTCCGTCGCCAGGTCAAACAGCACCTTTGGCATGCGATTCGAGACCAGAGTTTGATCTACCGCCGCATTGCCAACTTCGCCAGAGACAATAGCGACTCGCCTTTCGCCGTGCTGCTGGAAGAACTACGCCGTCGCGGCGACAGCGCTATGGCTCTTGAGGAAGTGGAATAACCGCCTCGCCAACCGGTTCTAGCCGCCCCACCGCCCGCGTCAGAAAGGAAGTGAATCGCTCCGCCTGGGGCCCGACGTCGGCGGTCACCGGCTCATCGAACGCAAACGGCAGGTCAAACAAAAGGCTAAGCCGCTGCTTTTCGCCCGTGGCTTCGAAAGCGGCGGCGGCAAACACGACCGGCGTTCCAAACGCGAGGCATGGCAGGGCGACGTGCAGGCGGCTGGTATAGACGACCTCGGCCCGCCGCACTCGATCCAGTAGATCGACGGCCAGCGCCCACTGCGTCGGCCAATCGAGATTTGGGATTTGGTTGGTAAAGGTTTCGGCTCCGGGGGCGACGGCGTCCACCGCCATCCGGCCCTGCCGAACGCCCCGGTACCGAGGAAGGGTAAGCGTAGCGCAACCGATCATTTCGCTCGGCACCCGAAAGGTGCTGAGCAGCCCTTGGGTGTAAGGGTCCCGCGCCCCGGCTGGGGAAGGGCTTTGGGCCATCCATTGGGCGAAGGCCGCTTCGTGCCGAGCCACATGAACCCCGGCAAACACGGCTGACGAGGCGGGGTTGGGCCGATGATAACCGAGCCAGCCATTGGCGACGAGTGGAATCTCCGCCCCGGCCGCGGGAATCGGCCGGTCTCGATAGGCCCCGACGCAACCCGAACCCAGTAACCGGCAAAGCGCAATCGTTTGGATCGCATCGCCGAGGTTACCGGTGCCCTCGTGAATGAACACCCGGAAAAGAGGGCGAATGGGCATCTGCCTAAGCTTATGTGGAATGCCGGACAAAAGCCAGGTTTGGCTTGCCTGCGTCGGCGTCGGCCCGTCCCGATCCATTCCTCGGGGATCCTTCCTGGCTCTGGTGCCAACGCCACCCGAAGAGCGGAGGCATGGCAAGCGTTTTGGGGTAGCCGGAGTCGAGCGTCAGGACAAATAGATCCCATAAACATCTGGCTCGGTCTATCAAACCAATCGCGGCATTGCGGAGTTGGAACGTGGCGATTGGGTGGATAAGGGAGCTTTGAAAGCGGCCGAACCGATGCTCACCGAATCGCTCGCATTGCGGCGCACGCAACGCGGTAAATCGCGTCCGATCATCGCGGAGTCGCTCGTCTCGCTCTCCTCGCTTCGCTTAGAGCAGATGCGCTGTGGCGAGGCCGTATCGCTCTCGCGGGAGGCCGTTGCCATGTCGCGGCAGTTCCTCCTGGAGAGCCACGCGTTCCACGCGGCGGCTGGGCTGGGCCTGGCGGTGGCGCCGCAACCTTGCGGCGAGGCCGCCGAAGCGGCTCCCCTGGCGCAGGCGGCGCTGAAAATCCTTACGGCGTTGATGCCGGCGGGAGCGTGGCAACTCGCCGAAGCGAAACGCTTGGCCTGCCGCTGCCAAAGACGAACTGATTCTTGAAGGATCGGCGGCCCAGTGCACGCGCCAGTGAGGAGTGCCGTCCGTTTGGCCCTATCCAAACCCGACGTTCCATCGCCCGGCACCGACTCGGACTAGTGTCCAAATAGACGACGTCACCGAGCCTCCAATTGCTTCCACTCCCCCGGTTACGTTCTATTGCGCGGGCCCTGGGTTATACTTCCCAAGGCCCTCAGGGGGTGTTTACTGCCGCACCGAACTGGATGCCGGCATCACCGTGCTCTCTCGTACGACCTGCCCCTTGCTATCGACGGCGAACCTGCCGTTGGTCTGGCCCTTAAAAGTCCCCTTCTGCAACCACTCGATCGCGGTGTCGAGCAGAACCTCATGCTGGTTTTCCCAAAGCAGGTAGTGCGATGCGCAGGCGACATGAACATGAATCTTCTGCGGCACCCCAACTAGGTCATCGTAGAGCGCCGAAACCTGTGGAGGCAACACCGTCTTGTCCAGATCGCCATTAATCAAAAGCGTCGGCGTTACCACCTTCGCCGCCTCCACTTTGTTCCAGGGATACCAGAGCGGGTCGCGATTAAGAGTTGGCGCTCTGCGGACTCCGCTCCGCCCCCATGTGCTGCCGGTGGGATCAAAAGCGAGCATGAACCAATTGACGTAGTCGCGAATGAGCGGAGAATACTGATTCGCACACCCCACCTCCGCATCCCAAGCGTTGTGAAAATCGTTCACCCCAAGGATGACCATGGGGACTCCGGGCTGCGGTAGCGGTGAGGGCGGCGTAAAAGGGCCCAGCGCGCTGTAATACTGGCCGGGCGCCAGAAGAAGCATTCGGTCGACTTTCTTCGGAAACTTGGCGGCGTAGGCTCCGGCGCGATTTCCGCCGCGGGACCAACCCAGAAGATGCACTTTATCGACGCCCCTAAGCTCACGGATGTAGTCCACGATCCGGTCGACTTCGTCCACGTCCGAGGACAACGTCGACAGTTGGTACGGGTAAGACGGGGCGCAGGTTTGCGCCAGGGTGGTCCCCACGAGATACTGCCGCTGCTGGGCCTCCGACACATTGCAGGGGTTGTCCATCATCGGCCGGGGGCTGAGTCCGTAGCCGCTGTGATCGAAGGTAAAAACGTCGTATCCCGCGTTGGCGAGCGACTCCATCCAGCTATAGTTCTCAAATCCAAGATCAAAATCAGGGATAGCCGAGACGGTAGCACCGTGCAGGATGAGTGCGACCGGGCGTTCGGCCGGGCCGGTCCTGGCCACCTTCTCCCGCATAAACAACGATACCCAGGCGCCCGCGTTAGCTGGCCCGGTTGAGATATGCGGAACCATGTAATCCGTGGTCCGGAATTGCGTCGATGTGGCCAGCCGGGCTTGGCCGGACTTCAAGTCCTGCCCATGGATGCCGGCAACAGCCAGCAAGCCAAGGGTCACGACAAATGCGGTGGCAAACACGCTACTACGATTTGACATGAAGAATCCTCCTTTGTGGTTACGAGACACGCGAGTTGCGGAGGGCGAAGTGCCATACGGTCGCCACCCAAAATTACGGCCAACGTTCGTTGCTATCCAGTGCAAGTCGGCGCTTACTGCGGGACCGCACTGGATGCGGGTATCACTGCGCTCTCCCGTTTTGCCTGCCCTTTGCTATCGACGGCGAACCTGCCGTTGTTCTGACCCTTAAAAGTACCCTTCTGCAACCACTCGATCGCGGTGTCGAACAGTACCTCGTGCTGGTTTTCAAAAATCAGAGAGTGCGATGCACAGGCCACATGAACGAGCACCCTCTGCGGCGCCGCGACCAAGTCATCGTAGAGCCAAGAAACCTGCTCGGGCGGTACCACCTTGTCCAGATCGCCGTTGATCAGCAGCGTCGGCGTGACCACCTTCGCGGCCCCTTCTTTATTGAACGGTGTCCAAATCGGCGTCTCGTTAAGCGTCGGCGCCCTCCGAAGGCCGCTCCTTCCCCACGTGCTGCCCGTCGGATCAAAAGCGAGCATGAACCAATTAATGTAGTCGCGGATGAGCGGCGAATACTGATTCGCGCACTCCACCTGCGTATTCCAATTGTTGTGAAAGTTCTCCACGCTGAGGATCGTCGTCGGAACTCCCGGTAACGGCAGCGGAGAGGGCGGCTTAGAAGAATATTGTGCGCTGTAGTACTGGCCGGGCGCGTAGAGAAGCAGCCGTTCGACTTTCTTCGGCTGTACCGCGGCGTACGCAACGGCCCGAAGACCGCCCCGGGACCAGCCGAGCAGATGCACCTTGTCGACGCCCCGAAGCTCGCGGATGTATTCGACGACTCGGTCGACCTCGTCCACGTCCGAGGCCAAGGTTCTCAGTTGGGACGGGTAGGACGGTGCACAGGTTTGCGCGAGGGTACTCCCAACGAGATACTGCCGCTGCTGGGCCTCGGAAACATTGCAGGGGTTGTCCATCATCGGCCGGGGGCTGAGTCCGTAGCCGGTGTGATCGAAGGTAAAGACATCGTACCCGGCGCTAGCGAGGGACTCCATCCAGCTATAGTTCTCAAACGAAAGATCAAAGTCGGGGATTGCCGAGATCGTCCCACCGTGTAGGATGAGTGCGACCGGGCGTTGTTCCGGCCCGGTCTTGGCCACCTTCTCCCTCATGAACAACTCGACCCAGGTGCCGGCGTTAGCCGGAACGGTG
>JBKJLJ010000381.1:0-2976 GCA_046597015.1 Bryobacteraceae bacterium | reverse complement strand
TTCAACATGGAACGGGCAGGCGCGCGATCGCGGCCTTGGGTGATGGTGTAGCTACGCAGTGGCATATGGCCCCACTATTCTATCGAGTTCGTGCGATACAATTCCCGCCATGATGCGCTTTTCGATATTGCTGCTGGTTGGCGCGGCCCTTCTGCCAGCCCAACAGAAAAAGATCCTGGTGATGGGCGATGCCGAAGTGGCTCGCGAGGTGCAGAGCGCCTCGGACAAAGTAAAGGTCGTGATGGTCACAAAAGAGACCGTGGCGAAAGAGATTGTCGACGCCGACGCATTCATCGGGAGCCCCCGTCCGGAAGACATTCGCGCCGGCAAACAGTTGAAGTGGGTGCAGGTCATGAGCGCGGGCGTAGAGACTGCACTGCATCTTTCGGGCGGCAACGACCTGAAAAATTCGAACATCATTCTGACGAACAACCAGATCGTGCAAGGCCCCGAGATTGCGGACCATGCATTAGCGATGCTCCTGGCGCTGACCCGCGGCATTTATAAATTCGTGGGCGATCGCACTACCGAGACCTGGCAGCCTCGGCCTTACCCCGGCATTGAACTGCGCGGGCGGACGGCGGTGGTAATCGGCTGTGGTGGGATCGGCCAGCAAATTTCGGTGCGGAGCTGGGCGTTCGGCATGACGGTGATTTGCGTCGATCCCGAGGATCTGCCCTTTTCGCCGTTCATCTCGAAAGTGGTCAAGCCAGATCAACTCGATGAAGTCGTGCCCCAAGCGGATGTGATCTTCATCTCCGCCCCGCACACCGAAAAAAGCCACAAAATGATGGGTCCGAAGCAGTTTGAAATGATGAAGAAGGATAGCTACTTCATCGCGGTAAGCCGCGGCGGAATCTATGACATGGGCGGCTTGGTGAAGGCGCTCGACAGCAAGCGCATCGCGGGCGCCGGCGTGGACGTGACGGATCCGGAACCGCTCCCGGCGGGCCATTCGCTGTGGAAGTTCCAGAACGCTATCATCACTCCGCACATCGCGGGCCGTAGCGATAAGGACCGCGCGCGCATGGTCGGCACGATCAAGGAGAACGTCCAGCGGTTTGTGGACGGTCGCCCGATGATCAACGTAGTGGACAAACAGAAAGGGTATTGACGAATCTAGAGGGATGACACCTCCTCGAGTAACTGTGCTCGGCGCCGGCAATATGGGCGCCGCGCTCATTGGCGGCATGTTGAAAGCCGGGGTCGTCGCTGCGGAGAACATCACCGCGACGACGCGCTCCGAGGCTTCGGCCGCCAAGCTCGCGGAACGCTTTTCGATCGTCGCAACGGCGGGAGGCAATCACGACGCCGCGCGCATGGCCGATATCGTTATTCTGGCGGTGAAGCCGACGAGCATCGCGAAAGTGATTCACGAAATCCGCGACGGGCTGCGCGAGAATCAGCTGCTGATTTCGCTCGCGGCTTCGTTGCCCTTGGCCGTCATTGAGTCCGAAGTGCGGTTGCTGATGCCGGTGTTTCGCGCGATGCCCAACATTCCGGTCGTCCTCGAAGAGGGTGCAATTGGCATTTGTCACAACGCGATTGCCACGCGCACCCAGCGCGATCTCGTGGAAGGTCTGTTTCGGGCCGTCGGTGTGGTTGCTTGGGTGGAGGATGAACAGATGGACGCCGTCACGGCGCTATCTGGTTCTGGCCCCGCTTACGTCTACATCTTCATCGAAGCGATGATCGCGGCTGGGCTGAAAATGGGCCTTTCCCGGGACGTTTCCGCCCGCTTGGCCGAGCAGACCGTGCTGGGGGCGGCCAAACACGTTCGCGACTCTGGGCTGCATCCGGCCATCCTGCGCGATCAAGTCATCACTCCTGGCGGTGTGACGATTGCCGCGATCCATGAACTCGAGCGTCACGGGCTGCGGAGCATGCTGATTTCCGCGATTGAAACCGCAACCCACCATAGCCGTCAGCGCACGAACGCACTGCTCCATCAGATCAATCTTCCAAACTCATGAACCACCATATTCTTTCGATTCACGCCCATCCAGATGATTCCGAAATTCTGGCCGGCGGCACTCTAACGCTGCTGGCCGAAGCCGGGCATCAGGTGACGATTGTCACCATGACGCCAGGCGATTGCGGTTCCATGGAATACGGCCCCGACGAAATCGCGGTGATGCGCCGGGCCGAAGCGGCCGCGGCCGCGGCGCAGATCGGCGCCGCGTACGAGTGCGCCGAGTTTCGCGATATGGCGATCTTCAACGACGACCCCAGCCGGCGTCGCGTGACCGAGGTGTTGCGCCGGTTGCAGCCGACCATTGTCTTAACCTCTTCGCCGACCGACTACCACTGCGACCACGAAGCGACCAGCACCCTGGTTCGGGACTCCTGTTTCGCCGTTTCGTGCCCGAACTATCAGACCGGCACGGCCGCTCCGCTGCCGGCGATTCCGCACCTGTACTTTATGGATTCCATTGAAGGACGGGACCGCGATGGACGGCCAGTCAGCGCCGATTTTGCGGTGAATATCGAAACTGTTTTTGAACGGAAGCGGGAGATGTTGGCCGCCCATGCCAGTCAGCGGGACTGGCTGCAAAAACAACATGGCATGGACGATTACCTTCGGTCGATGGAGGAGTGGACCAAGGCCCGTGGCCAGTACTATTCCGTGCCCTACGGCGAGGGTTTTCGGCAGTACAAGCACCATCCCTACCCGACCTCGCCGTTGTTGCAAGAGTTGATAGGGCCTCGATTACTGCGCTAAGACGACGCCGTCGACAATCTTTTTCAACAGCACGGTGCCCTCGTGAACCGTCGTGACTTTGATTCGCTCGTCGTTGCCGTGAGCCCGGGATTCGGTGCCGTTCCTGAGAAACACCGGCACACCGTAGACGGCCATCCCTTTGGCGCGGAGGAACGCCCCATCGGTGGCCCCGCGGGACATGTAAGGGATCGTCACCGTTTTGCCGGCCTCCTGGGCGAACACCCGCTCCATCGTTTTGTACAGATCGGTCGTCA
>JBKJLJ010000499.1:0-5872 GCA_046597015.1 Bryobacteraceae bacterium | reverse complement strand
GTGCTCGGAATGGCCGACCAAGCCAAAAACGAACCGGAATTCGAGCTGCCCCCTTACGTACTCAACATGCTTGAGAATGAGGAAGTTATGGCGATCGTCGCTCCGGACTACGAATGTGACGAGCTCCTCGCCCGGTTCGGCCGTAAAAAGATTCCTATCGCGGCGTAGACCGGCACGAAGCAATCAGCGCCCTGGCAAAATGTCCGTCCGCCGATTCAAGGTCGAGTCCGGATGCCGTCTGTTCCCAACCCGGAAGTTGTCCGAGCGCTTGGGCGCGCGAATTCGACCTGAGACCTTGTTGACAGCACGGAACCGCGCGCGTCAGCAAGCGGACTCTCCCCTCAGCCGAATTTTGCAAGGCCGCACTAGAATCACTCAGTTCGACCGGCCGGGCTAAAAACGAACCGGAAACGATGATCCCATATTACGTACTTAACCCACATTATAGTCAACAACTTATGGCAATCTTAGCTCCGGACCGCGTATCGAACGAACTCCCGCCCAGTTCGGTCGGCAAAAGGCACCCATCGCAGTGTAGACCCTCACGAAAGCAATCGGTGCTCTGCAAAAGCTACGGTGTCCGTTCGTTCCCGACACCGAAGTAGTCGAAGAAATGCTCGGCCTGGCCGCCCAAGCCAAAACGAACCGGAAGCGAAGCTCTCCGAATTCGCACGTAACATGTTTTATACTCAGAAACTTATGGAGATCGTAGCTCCGGAGTGCGAAGGAGACGAACCCCTCCTCCTGTACGGCCGGAAAAAGGTGCCTCTCGGGCCTGATACCCGAATAGGGAGAAAATTGCGCCAACCATTAAAGGTTTGATAAGGTCTTGTCGATAGTCTCTTAATCCCCTGGACCAGGAATCCAAATCCTTGCGCTCTGATCTTCAAATAGAAAGCGAAATCGACTCTGAAGCCCTGCTAAACCAGTTCAACCGTTTAGTTCAGGAACTCCTCCGCGGGACCATGGCCCGGAATACCTTCCGACCTTGGGAAATCCAGATTCTTCTCGATATCGAAAGCTGCCAGCTCAAAGAAGGACAGAAGCGCGAGACAATGCGCCGGTACCAACGCGCCGTCCAGCGCCAAATGGAAAAGGGCGTCCCTCGACCCATGAAACTCTCCGAGTACCTCGAAGCAAACCGCCTCAGGCGTCTGCCTAACGAATAGTCGCCCCCGATTCGCCTGACAATTCGCCTCCCATGGGCCGCCCGGGCAGGCTATCATAGAGGTTTAGTTTCTGGGAGGATTCATGTCGTCTGCCTCGGACGCCACCGAGCGTACTGTGTTCTGCGTAAAGCTCAAGAAAGAGCTTCCCGCCTTAAAAGAAGTTCCCTTCGAAGGTCATCCCCTTGGCCAACGGATCTACGACAACGTCTCCCAAGACGGCTGGAAAATGTGGGTCGAGCATATGAAAATGCTCATGAACGAATATCGACTCAACCTGGGCACCAAAGAAGCCCAAGACTTTCTCATCGAACAGATGGAACAATATTTCTTCGGGACCGGGGTCACTCTCCCGCCGGGCTATACCAGCGAACCGGCTAAGTCCTAGCCCCTTTCCGTTTGGCCCCGAATCTTGTAGCCTGAACAAGCCCCTTCCTTGGCGCAAGATTTCCCCATAGAACTGCTCGTCCGTATAACCCTGATGACGCGGGCAGCGGTCTACCCTTACCAGGGCAGACGGTTGCCCGATTTTTTTGCGCCCGCTCCCCCTTTTTGCCCCTAGTCGCTCCTAGTAAAGGAATGCTCCTCTCCAGCTCTACCTACTTCCTCTTCTTAACGGCCCTCTTCTTCCTCTACTGGCCCCTCTCGCGGTGGCGCGCCGCCGGTCTTGCCACCCTCCTCTTCGCCAACTACTTCTTCTACGCCAAATGGGACCTCTTCTACCTCTTCCTCATCCCGCTCTGCTCCACCTGTGACTTCGCCATCGGCCTCGGCCTCGGTCGCTTCCAACGCCCCGCCCTCCGAAAACTCCTCGTCTCCCTCAGTCTTCTCCTCAATCTCGGCATGCTCGCGGCCTTCAAGTACATGCCCTTCATCCTCGATAACTTCACCCGCCTCTCCGGCCGCCCCGCCCCCCTCTGGCAGTGGACCTTCCCCCTCGGCATCTCCTTTTATGCCTTCCAGTCCCTCACCTACACCATCGATCTGTACCGCAAGGACGCCAAACCCACCCAGTCTCTCCTGGCCCATCTCACCGCCACCTCGTTCTTTCCCACCATCCTCGCCGGACCCATCACCCGCGTCCCCGACCTCATTAAACAGTTCGAAAAGCCCAACAAATCCCTCGATGCCGCCGACGGCAGCCGGGCCCTCTTCCTCATCGGCCTCGGTCTCCTCAAGAAACTCCTCCTGGCCGACTACCTCGCCGAAAACCTGGTCAACCGGGTCTTCGACTTCCCCGGGCTCTACTCCTCCGCCGAAGTCCTCACCGGCGTCTACGCCTATGCCCTCCAACTCTATTTCGACTTCTCCGGCTATACCGACGTCGCCATCGGGTCCGCCCTCCTCCTGGGGATCAAGCTCCCCCAGAACTTCAACATGCCCTATGCCGCCGCCAACATCAACGACTTCTGGCGCCGCTGGCACATCTCCCTCTCCAACTGGCTCCGCGACTACCTCTTCTTCTCGCTTCCCGGCAAACGGAACGCCGTCATGCCCTACTGCAACATCATCATCACTATGGCTCTAGGCGGCCTCTGGCATGGGGCAAGTTGGAACTTCGTCATCTGGGGCTTACTCCACGGCGTTGCCCAAGCCATCGCTCGCGGCTGGCAATCCTGGCGCGGACAAAAGGCCACCCCGTGGACCCCCGCCTGGTTCCGCACCTTCTGCACCGTCCAGTTCGTCTGCTTTGCCTGGATCTTCTTCCGTTCCACCAACCTCGAACAGGCCGGCAAAATGATCGAACAGCTCGGCGAATTAACCTACTCCCTCGACAACGTCTCCCGGCCCCTCTGGATCGTCCTCGGCATCGGTGTCGCCGGCCACTACCTTCCGAAATCCTGGTTCGAGCAAATCCGGGAAACCTTCGTCCGCTCCCCCTTCGTCGTGCAGGCCGCCGCGCTAATGGCCCTAATTGTGGCTATTCAGTACATCGCCGCGACAGGGGCCGCCCCGTTTATCTACACTAACTTCTAGGCTGTGCTCCTCCCTCCCAAAGTTACTCTCACCCTCCTCACCCTCGCCGTGATGCTGAGCGCCCCCGATTTCATTCCCGTCATTAAGGACTATCACGTCATCGACTGGACCTCGTTCGCCAAAATCGTCGACTTCCAGCCCCGTATCAAGTCAGCAAACCCCATCGAAGAAGAGCAACAACGCCTCAAGCCCGATACCTCCGTCGAAAAAGCCGAAGTCCGCCCGCTGATCGATCCCGCCAACGCCCTCGAGCCGTTCTTCGCCTCCCTCTACTCCACCGAACGCAAAGACCCCGGCGCCGTCACCCGCATCCTTCATTACGGCGACTCCCCCACTACCGCTGACCTCATTACCGCCGACGTCCGCTTCCTCTTCCAAAAAGACTTCGGCGACGCGGGCCACGGCTTCGCCCTCGTCGGCAAGCCTTGGGCGTGGTACGGCCACCGCGGACTCGAGATCAAATCGTCGGGCTGGAAGATCGAGCCTGCCAACACCGCCGAACTGAAAGACGGCTTCTACGGTCTCGGCGCCGTCTCCTTCCGCGGATCCGCTGGAGCTCAATCCCGCATCATTCTGAAAGACTCGACCCACTCCTCCGTTGAGGTCTCCTTCCTCTCGCAGCCCGCAGGCGGCACCTTCCGCCTCCTCGCCGACGGTGCCGAACTCGGCCTCGTCGATACCGATTCGCCGGTCGTTACCCCGTCCTTCCAAAGCTTCAACCTCCCCTCCGGAGTCCGCGAACTCCAAATCTCTAACGTCTTGGGTCAGGTCCGCCTTTATGGGCTACGCTTCTCGAAGTCCGTTCCTGGTGTCGAATACAACTCTCTCGGTGTCAATGGGGCATACATCTCCATCCTCGCCCGCATGGTCGATGAACAGCATTGGGCCGAACAGCTCCAGCACCATCGCCCGAACCTGGTCATCATTAATTACGGGACCAACGAGAGCGTTTATACCCTGTTCGTCGACACCGCCTTCGAGCGCGAACTCCTCCGCACCATCGCCCGCGTCCGCAAAGCGGTCCCCCAAGCCGCCATCCTCATCATGTCTCCCATGGACCGCGGCCAGAAAGGAACGGATGGCGACATCACCACCGTCCCCGCCCTTTCCCGTCTCGTCGCGATCGAACAACGGGTCGCCGCAGAAAAGGGCTGCGCCTTCTTCAATACCTTCGAAGCCATGGGCGGCCCTGGAACTATGGGCCGCTGGTATCACGCCGAACCCCGCCTGGTTGGCGCTGACTTCATTCATCCGATGCCCGGGGGAGCCAAGATCGTGGGTAACCTTCTTTACAAATCTCTGCAGCAGGGCTACCGCGCTCACAAGCTCCGCATCGCCAAGGAGAAGTTTGCGACAATTAAGGGGTTGTCATCGACCCAGGCAAACTGAACTTTGAATCGACTCCTCGCCGCCGCTTGCCTCGCCTTCATTCTCCTAGGCACAGTGTCTCTCGGCGCGCCCGCTAAGAGAAAGCCGCTCGCTAAGTCCAGAGCCAAAGCTAAATCCAAAGCCACGAAGAAGCGAGCCTCCGTAGCCGTCGCCCGCCCCGCGCCCGTCGCTCCTCAAGTTCGCCTCGCCGCTTCCACCAACGTCGCCGAGTGGCTCAATCAGTCCGGCACGATGGAGCATCCCGCGGCCCTCGTCCCTTTCTTTGAACAGCTCTACCGTCTGGAGAGCGGCCTCGGAAAAGACGTCCTGCGCATTCTTCACTACGGGGACTCCCACACCGCCGCCGATGACTGGTCCGGCACCGCTCGCTACCTCCTGCAAGCCCGCTTTGGCGATGGCGGCCCGGGATTTACTCACGCCGGTCACCCGTACCTGGGCTATCGCCGCAGCGATATCCGGTCCTCTTCTTCACCCGCGTGGTTCTCCGACGGCCTCGTCGGTCGGGACGGCGACGGTATGTACGGAGTCTCCGGCGTCTCCATGTCCACCGCCCGTCCCGGCGAATCGGTCACCCTCCAGGCCGAATGCAGCTCGGCGGAACTCCACTTTCTGCGCCAACCCGCCGGGGGCCTGGTCGAGGTTTCGGACAATGGCGTCATCCTCGATACCATCTCGACCGCCGGTGAACCCGGGGCCGGAGTCTTTAATCTTCCGCTCAGTCCGGGTCTGCACCAACTTGCCGCTCGCACCCGCGGCGGCGGCCAGGTTCGGCTGTTTGGGTGGGTCACCGAGAATCCCCGGGGCCTCACTTACGACATGCTCGGCCTCAATGGTGCGCAAGCCAATATCGGGCTGAAGTGGGAAGAGTCCATTCTCGCGGAATACTATCGCCGACGTCCCCCTGGCCTCATCATTCTCGCTTATGGCACCAACGAAGCGAGGAATAAAGATTGGACCCGCGAATCCTATCGCGACATGTTTATCCAGCTTCTCGGCCGCTATCGCCGCTTGGCCCCTTCCGCCTCCATTCTCGTCATCGGCCCCCCCGACCACTTCTTCCGCTATCGCACCGGTCTCGCCTCCCACGCAAAGATTGACCTCATCATTGAGGCACAACGCGAAGCGGCCCTAGCCACCGGCACGGCGTTCTGGGACCTCCGCGAACGAATGGGCGGAAAAGGAGCCATGGGGAAATGGGTCGCCGCCGGGATGGCCCAAGGCGATTATGTGCATTTTACCGGCGAAGGCTACCGTCTTCTCGGGGCTGCATTGTATAAGGAGTTGATGGCCCAGTTCGCTACCTACGTCCGAGTCCGCAACGAATCCACCGCTCCCAAAAC
>JBKJLJ010000279.1:0-6334 GCA_046597015.1 Bryobacteraceae bacterium | reverse complement strand
CGCAAGGGGCGCTGGCGATCGAAACACTGCTTTCCGGCCCAGGATTCGACGCGGCCCAGCAACTCGACCATGCGGCCACCCGGCTCTGTGTGACGGCTGAACGAGCGACCCTGCGGGCGCTCGGCGGCGGCTGCCAGGTGCCAATGGGGGCCCATGCGGTCCTCGCGTCCGGGGAACTCCATTTGGCCGCCGTCTGCATCTCTCCCGATGGTTCGCTTGTGATCCGCGCCGACGCTCAGGGAGCCGATCCGGAAGCCCTCGGCGCGGCGTTGGGGGCCCGCTTACTCGCCGGCGGCGCTCGCTTGATTCTCGATCAGGTTTCGGCCCAGTGAAGGTGTACCTGGTGGGTGCCGGGCCGGGAGACCCCGGCCTGTTGACGATCAAGGGGCGCGACGCATTGGCCCGCGCCGACGTAATACTCCACGACCACCTTGCGAGCGACGCCATTCTCGATTTCGCTCGACCTACTGCGGAACGCATCTATGTCGGCAAGAAGAAAGCCGATCACACGATGCCTCAGGAAGAGATCGCCCGGCTCATGATTGGCCACGCCCGCGCGGGGCATGTTGTCGTTCGGCTGAAAGGGGGGGACCCTTTGCTGTTCGGCCGGGGCGGGGAAGAGATGGAGGCGTTGGTCGATGCCGGTATCCCCTACGAAATCGTGCCCGGCGTCACTGCCGCGCTCGGCATCGCCGCCTATACGGGAGTGCCGTTGACCCATCGCGACCATACGAGCGCCGTCACGTTTGTGACCGGCCATAATCCGGCCCAGATCGATTGGTCTCGCATCGGCCATGCTGAAACGCTGGTGATCTATATGGGCCTCACCGCCATCGGCGAGATTTCGGCACGCCTCATCGCGGCGGGCCGCTCGCCTTCCACCCCAGCCATGGCCGTTCGCTGGGGTACCCGCCCCGACCAGCGGACGATCGTAGCTACCCTGGCCGATCTGCCCGCCCGCGTCGCCGCGGCCCAAATGCGGCCCCCGGCCTCGGTCATCATCGGCGAAGTGGTGGCCCTGCGGGAAAAGTTGAACTGGTTCGAAAAGCTGCCGCTCTTCGGGCAGCGTATCCTGACCACGCGTGCCGGCATGGCCGAACCCCTCCGCGCGCTCGGCGCGGCCGTAATCGAGCTACCGGCCATCGCGATTGAACCACCGCAGAATCCTGCTCCCTTGGCCGCCGCCGTCGCCAATCTTGCCGCCTACGATTGGCTGATCTTCACGAGCGCCAACGGAGTCCGCGGCTTCCTCACCGCGCTCGATCAAAGCGCGGTCGACCTGCGTCAACTGCGCGCCCGCCTCTGTGCCGTCGGCCCGGCGACAGCCGCGGCTCTGGCCGCGCTTCACCTTAAGGTGGACGTTCTCCCCGATGAGTATGTCGCCGAAAGCCTCATCGCCGCTTTGGCACCCTTCGACCTCGCCGGCCAACGAATCCTACTGCCGAGGGCGGCCGTAGCTCGGGACGTCGTGCCGGATGCGTTGCGCGAACGCGGCGCTCAGGTCGATATCGTCGAAGCCTATCGGACCGTCGTCCCTGCCACAAATCTATCCGGTGTCGAAGCCGCCGATTGGGTCACTTTCACGAGCTCCAGCACCGTCAAGAATTTTCTAGCGCTCGGTGGCGGAAGGCTTCTGGAGCAAGGGGTCCTCGTCGCCTCTATCGGCCCCGTCACCAGCGATACCGCCCGCCAGCATGGGCTCACCATCGCCGCCGAAGCCAGCGAGTATACGATCGAAGGATTAATTGCGGCCGTTGTCGAATATCGCCAAACTCATTCGTTATAGGTCATGAGTCAATTTCTTCTTCTCCTCCACGAACCGAAGGATTCCCCGTTCTTCTCCATGAGCCCTGCCGAGATGCAGGTGGTCATTGAACGCTACACGGCCTGGGCCAGCAAACTTGCGGCCGAAGGGCGCATGAAAGGTAGCAATAAGCTGCAAGACGGTACAGCTCGCCAACTCACTAAGCTCGGCGTGATCGACGGCCCGTTCCCCGAAACCAAAGAGATCATCGGAGGCTACTTCGTCATCGAAGCGGCCGACTACGAGGAAGCTGTTGAACTCGCCAGGAGTTGTCCCCACATCGATTTTGGTCGTATCGAAATCCGCCAAGTCGACGTGATGTAAGCGCGTGCAGGACCTCGTCGAGAATCTGTTCCGACGCGAAGCTGGCCGAATGGTTGGGTCGCTGACGCGAGCATTCGGTCCGGCTAATCTGGGCTTGGCTGAAGACGCGGTGCAGGAAGCCCTGATTCGCGCACTTCGCCTTTGGCCCTTTCAAGGCGTCCCGCCAAATCCCGCCGCTTGGCTGCATACCGCCGCCCGACGCTATGCCATCGATCAACTCCGGCGCCACGCCAAGCAGCCCGGTCTGGAACCGCTCCCGCTCGAAGCGCCACCCGCCATCGACGATACGCTGCAATTGATTCTGCTCTGCTGCCACCCGGCCATCCCGCCCGAAAGCCACGTCGCCCTGATCCTGAAGTCCGTCAGCGGCTTCAGCGTCGGCGAAATCGCGCGGGCGTTTCTCCTGCCGGCGGAAACAATCGCCCAGCGCCTCGTCCGCGCCAAACGCATCATCCGCGACCAAGGGGTTTGCTCCACGCCGGACTGCCTGCCGGCCGTTCACACGGCGCTCTACCTGCTCTTCAACGCCGACTACCCCGCCGGCGGGGAACACTGCGAAGAGGCTATTCGTCTCGTCGAATGCCTCGTCGACTCCGGCCTGGGGACGTCCGAAACGCAGGCTCTCCGCGCGCTCTTCTATCTCCACGCCGCGCGCTTTCCGTCGCCCGTTGCCCCGCATCGTGCCGTGCTCGGTTATCAAGCGCTGGAGGCCGCCATGCAGGCCGCCGAACTAAGTCCGTGGCACCTGGAAGCCGGCATCGCCGCGGCTCATTTGTGGCGGCCCATCGACTGGTCTCACATCAGCACGTTATATAGCAATTTGCATAAGGTGAAACCCACGTCAATCGTCCGTCTCAACTGGGCTGTGGCGCTGTCCCAATCCGGAAAACGCCTAGAAGCGCGGGAGTTGCTCGCCGCCGTCGTCGCCGACGGGGACCTCGCTGAATATCCGCCGCTGGCCGCTACTTTGCGCGCCGGCCTTTAGACCGCATCGATTTCGCCAGCTTCTCGCGATCTTCCGGCTTCAGGTTCTCGCTGCGCGAAATCTGCTGCAAATCCTTCATCGCTTGACGGGTGGCCGTACGATCGACGGTTTCTCCGGACTTCCTCTTCCCACGCGCACCGTCGAGCACCTGAATGGCGGCGTCGTACTTCGCCCGTTCCTGTTCATTCAGGTTTCCGTTGCGGACCGCGGAATCCAGATCGGCGCGCATCGCCTTCCGGCCGCTACCCTGCTTCTTCGCAAAAGCCGGCGTCAAGACCAACGCCAGCATCAGACATGCGGACAAGAATAATCTTTTCATGTCTACCTGAACCCGCTTTTTTGCCCCGGGTTGCGGTAGCTTTGTAACGATGTCTTCTGCGCATATTGAAATGACCGCCGCCCTCAGCGACTACCTCCGCGAGGTCTCCCTTCGTGACCACCCCCTGCTCGCTCGGCTGCGGACCGAGACGGCCGCACTCCCCCGCGCCCGCATGCAGATTACCCCGGAACAGGGCCAGTTTATGCAGCTCCTGCTCCGCCTCCTCGGAGCCCGCCGCACCATCGAAATTGGCGTCTTCACCGGCTACAGTGCTCTCTGCACCGCCCTCGCCCTGCCCGCCGATGGCCAGGTGATCGCTTGCGATGTTAGCGAGGAATGGACCGCCATCGGTCGCCGTTATTGGCTTGAAGCCGGCGTTACCGATAAGGTTGACCTGCGCCTCGGTCCCGCTGTCGAGACCCTCGACGCGCTCCTTGCGAGTGGCCAGGCCGGCCAGTTTGACTTCGCCTTTATCGACGCGGACAAAGACAACTACGACGCCTACTACGAACGTTGTCTCCAACTCGTTCGGCCCGGCGGGATAATCGCCATCGACAATGTCCTGTGGCACGGCGACGTCATCGACCCCTCCAAGCAAGACCCCGACACCGTCGCCATCCGAGCACTGAATCGGAAGCTCCACCGGGACCACCGCATTGAACTTTCCATGCTCCCTATCGGAGACGGCCTTACCGTCGCCCGAAGACTTCTCTAAGCACGGAGGTCACCCGCGCCCCGGGGTTCTTTCGCATTTTGGTCTCTTCCTGCGCCACCATGTAGAACAGGCCGTCCAGGGCTTTCCGCACCACGTAGTCTTCAATATTCACCACGTCTTTATTGGCGAAAGGAAGTTTTTGGTACCGGCCGATCAGATCGTTGAACTGCCTGGTCGCTCCCGTCCGGCCCATCGCCTCCTCGACGGGTGGTCGAAAGGCCACGCTCAAAGGTTCTTTGGTCTTGTTCTTGAAGAAATCCGTGATGGCCGTATCGCCGCCGGAAAGCAGTCCCCGAGCGTCGTTGAAATTCAACGTCCTAATCGCGTCGGCGAAGATCGGCTTGGCCAGCGGCGCGGCCTGTTCGGCCGCCCGGTTCATCGCCATCACAAACTGGTTGACCTTCCCGCGCATTCCGATCATGGTTAGCCCATTCACTAAAGCCTTCAGCTTCGGCGGCATCAGGATCTTGATGACTTCGTTCCGGAAATAGCCATCGAACCGGCCTGTCAGGTCGACCGCCGAGTCGACCCCGACCGTCAGCGCTTCCTTCAGCCCCATATTGATTCGGTCGGTCTGAGCCGGCAAAAGTCCGGCACTGAGAGTCCACAGAAACGAACGGCGGTAGATCACCATATGAAGTCCTTCGCCTCTTTACGGCGCGCATAACTATCTAGAATATGTACGACCCGTAATCGTTTCACCTTGTCGCTCGAAAGCGCTCCGATCGGAATATAAATGATCGACCGATTCATCCGGCTGGCGATCGAACGGAACACGCTCCGCGGAGGTTTTGCCGCTACATAAACGACGTGCCGTTCTACCGAGTAATCCAGCGCGGCCAACAGCAGCGTCTCCGATTTCGACTCCGCAAAGGCATAGTCGGGGTCGCTCCAAACGTACGCCATCCGCCGGGCCGGCAACGTCATCAGGAACCCGCCGTACTCCGCCCGGCCAATCCCGGGGCCAACCACATGCTCTGCCGGGTTGGTCGCGTAAAAGGCCATATCGGACTCATTCTGGTGCTCGCCCTGCCACGTCGCCAAGTACGTATACTTATCGTCCACGTCCTCCTCGAAGATCACACAGAGGGCCCCCACATCGCCGTTGATCCGATTTCCCTCGCGCACGAAAATCTTGTTCTTGTGCCAGTTGCGCAGCGTCTCGCGCAGGTCGACCCCGTCGAGCAGCGACGTCGTAAACTCCTGCACCCGCATCCGGTCTTCGCTCAATAGCCGCCGTGCCTTGTCCTTTAAGACGCGGCCATAATTTTCGATTTCGAGGTCCTCCGGCGGATAGCTGCAGATCGATTCCCCGTCCAGCTTATGCTTCCAGTCGCCGGGTTCCTTTTCCTTCTTCCGCTGCTTCAGGCCGCGGGGCATCAGCCTCTGCTTCGGTCTCGGCAAGCGCCGTCGCAAGCGAATCTTCTTCGTGTTCAGCCAGACGTCGTCGGCCTGAATCCGCATCGTCTCCATGTCGGGCGCAATCTGCTGCACGGCGTACTTGTTGGCAAGTTCCCAAACCTCCCAGCCGTAGTTGTCGTCCACGATTGAACGCGCCGCCAAAGTCACATCAAACAGCCCGGCCACCAGATCGTTCGCAGCCCTGGCCAAGTTGCGGGTGTATTTGGCCAGCAGGCGCCGTTGCCAGTGGGTAACCGTATCCCCGGTGCTCTTGTGATACGCCGCCTCTGCCTCGCGCAAAAGGTCAAAGTTCGAGCGCTGGCGGTCGATCAAGGCGTCCTCTTTGCGATCAATGCGCCAGAGTTCGTAGCGCTGCTGGAGATACGGCATCTCGGTCGTAATCTCGGCCAGGCACTCCGGGTCCGGGTTCACCAATCGCACGCGGGATGCCATCACGCGCTTGGCGGGTTCTTCCTGCGGAGTCTGCATCGCGTCCAGCAGCGGATCCAGCAGATTGAACGAAACCAGAATCAACGTCTCGGCGAAAGGGTCCGCGCCCTGCAACCGCCACGCCATCCCGGCCGCATGGGCATCCAGATCCTCGTGGCGGGGCGGGGGATTCAGTCGATAGGCCACCGTGTACTTGTCGAGGCCGATGCGGCGCACCGCGTAAGGATCCGGGTAGCTCGCTGGGACGTGGGGCCGGTCCTGCAAGCTGGGTTCGATAAAGAGCACCTGCGCCCCTATCTCGCGCGCCGTACGCACCGCTTCTACGAACGGGTCGCA
>JBKJLJ010000264.1:0-6865 GCA_046597015.1 Bryobacteraceae bacterium | reverse complement strand
AAGACTCTCGCCGACGCGACGGACGCCAAACATATCGCCCTTCCCATCCCGGGCTTCACTGCACCCATCGGTGTACATGACGAGCAGGTCTCCCGGCTCGAGTTGCTGGCGGTATATCTCCCAGGTCGCTTCTTCGAGCATTCCGACGGGCATGCCGGCGGATTGCAACTCAAACACTTCGCCGGTTCGCCGCCAAAGCAGGGGCCGGCAATGACCGGCGTTGACCCAGACGAGCCGACCCGCCCGGTCCACCGTCATTAGTACTAAGGTGGCGTATTTTTCGCCGTTCGTGCGGCTTAACAAGAAGCGGTTAACACGCTCCATCACGCGGGCGGCGGATGTGGTTTCGCCGGTGGCCACGAGAAAGACGCCCTGCAAGAAGGAAGCAAGCAAGGCCGAACTAACTCCCTTGCCCGAGACGTCGGCCATCACAGCGGCCCAGCGATCGTCACCGACCGGTAGCAGGTCAAAATAGTCGCCGCCTACCTGGGCTGAGGAGATGCCGACGCCCCAGGCGCGGAACCATCCCTCGGTTGGGAACTGGTCGGGCAACAGGTCCCGCTGAATCGTGCGGGCGAGGTCCAACTCCTGCTCCATCCGGAGCTTTAAACGCTCCTGCTCAATAAGCCGGGCGTTTTCGAGGATCATCGAGGCTTCGACCGCCAAGGACTGCAAGAGCTCTCTGCTCGTGCCCGACAGATCGGCTTTCTTGCCGCGGGAATCGAGATAGAGGAGCCCGACGGTATCCTTGACGGTTCCCAACATAGCAGTCTCTTCGCCGCCCGCCATCGACACCCGGAGCAGGGGGACGCAGACGATATGACCGTGGCCGTCGAGGGTCATCGAGAGCAGTTCGCTGCGGCGCTCCAAGCCGCGGCTCAGCGCGTCGCGGGGAACAGCCAACTCGTCCTCGCTCAGGACCATGCCCGCGGCGTCGCGGCCGATCCGCATCGCCAAGCCGTCGCCTTCGCGGAGCAGGACGTAGCCTCGTTCACACTGGGTGACGCTGAGGGCCGCTTCGAGGAGACTGGCAAGGACGTGGTCAGTCGATAGCGCGCCGGTGAGCGTGCGGGCTACTTCCAGGATCGACCGCAGCCGCCGCAAACCAGTGGCGGGGGCGATGGTATTTTCCTGACCGGCCGTACGAAAGACGAGTTCGTAGGAATCTTCCACACCGAACCCGATGACGTCGCCTTCCTTCAGCTTGGCGCGCTCGCACTCTTCGCCATTGACAGTGATTCCGTTGCGGCTTTGCAGGTCTTCGACGACGTACTCGCCGGACTCCCAAACGATGCGCGCATGGGAGCGGGAAGCTCGATTGTCGCGCAGGACGAGGTGATTATCCGCTTGCCGGCCGATCAGGAACGGCACGGGCTCCAGGGGCACGGGCGACCGATTCCCGGACGGCGAAACCACCTCGAGAACGGGTACCCCGGCTAGAGACATCTGGTTAAGCTCCTACGGCCGCTTCGTCCAACTCTTGGGCGCGTTGCATTTGGCAGGTGGCACAATACCCGCCAATTTCGGTGCGCGTGAGCAGGATTTGAAAGCCGAACATCTCTTCGACCTGCTTGCGAATCTGGAGCAGCGGCTCGCCGAAAAACTCTTCCACCTTGCCGCAGCGAAGGCAGATGATGTGGGCATGCTCGCGCTTCATGCGGGTTTCGTAGTAGTGCTGGTCGCCGGAATGGTGCATGAGGTCGAGCTCGTCGACGAGGCCGCCAACCTTCAACATTTTCAGCGTTCGGTAGACCGTGACCCGGTTGAGCTTGGGGTCCTGGAGGCGCGCCAATTGATACAGACTTTCGGCGTCCAGATGCTTTCCTGATTTATCGATCAGATCGAGCAATATCTTCCGCTGCCGCGTCAAGCGTACACCTTGCAGCTTCAACGAACTTTTAGTTGTTTCGACCGCCATTACTGAAGGGTACCAAACCGCTGCTACAATCGCTGTTCATGTTCGGTAAGGTTCTGGTAGCCAATCGAGGCGAGATCGCCGTCCGGGTTCTGCGCGCCCTGCGGGAACGACGGATCCGTAGCGTGGCCGTTTATTCGGACGCCGACCGGAAGTCGCTGGCGGTGCAAATGGCCGACGAGGCGGCGTATCTGGGTGCGTCGCCATCGTCGGAGAGCTACCTGCGGATCGATAAGCTGATCGCGGCGGCCCGGCGGCATGGCGCGGACGCGATTCACCCGGGATATGGCTTTCTGAGCGAAAATGCCGATTTCGCGGCGGCCTGCGCGGAGGCGGGGATCGTATTTATCGGCCCGACGGCGGCGGCGATTCGCTCGCTGGGTTCGAAGACGGCGGCTCGGCAGTTGGCGATTCAGGTGGGGGCGCCGGTGGTGCCGGGGACGGCGGCGGCGGTGACCGACCTGGGCGAAGCCAAGCGGATTGCGAGCCAGATCGGCTATCCGGTGATGATCAAAGCGGCGGCGGGCGGGGGCGGGAAGGGCATGCGGGTCGTCGAGCGGGAGGCGGAGTTGGAAGCCGCGCTGCGGGATGCGTCTAGCGAAGCCGAGCGTAGCTTCCAGTCGGCGGAGGTCTATTTAGAGAAGGCACTGATTCGACCGCGGCACATTGAGATTCAGCTGTTGGGCGATCATCACGGCAATCTGATTCATTTGGGGGAGCGGGAATGCTCGCTGCAGCGGCGGCACCAGAAGGTGATTGAAGAGTCGCCTTCGCCGTTGTCGGCGATTGACTCGACGCTGCGTCATCGGATGGGGGAGGCGGCGATTCAGATAGCCCGGGCGGCGGGGTATACGAACGCGGGGACGGCCGAGTTTCTGGTGGACGCGGAGCGGAATTTCTACTTTTTGGAGATGAACACACGACTGCAGGTGGAGCATCCGGTGACCGAGCTCGTGACACAGTTGGACCTGGTGCACTTGCAACTCGACGTGGCGTCGGGGGGTGTACTTCCTCATCGGCAGGAGGACATTCGATGGTCCGGGGCGGCGATTGAATGCCGGTTGTACGCCGAGGATCCGGCGAATAACTTCTTCCCTTCCCCGGGGGTAATTGAGCGGTTGGAGCTGCCGTCGGGGCCGGGGGTGCGGCTGGATAGCGGGGTGTACGAGGGCTGGACGGTACCGCTGGACTATGACCCGCTGCTGGCAAAGCTGGCGGTTTGGGCGCCGGACCGGCCGACGGCCATTGCCCGGATGGAGCGGGCGCTGAGCGAGACGGTGATCCTGGGGATTCGCAATAATGTGGACTTCTTCCGGCAGTTGCTGGCCGATCCGGCGTTCGCGGCGGGCGAGCTGCATACGACTTTTTTGAACACGTTCAACTATTCGGATCCGGCGCCGCCGGAGGGCGATGCTTTGGTGGCCGCGCTGGCGACGTACCGGCCGGCGGTGGCGGAGCCGTTGCCGGTGCCGCGCCGGTCGGCCTGGAGGAATTCTTGATGGAACCCGATATCGTCGAAATTCGTCCCGGGGTGTACTCGGTGCTGGTTCATGGCCGGAGTTTTGTGATTCATGAGAGCCGGGGCTCGGAGTGGGTGGCGGTGAACTCGATTGCATGGCGGAGGGTGGTGGCGGATCCGCGGGCCCGGACTCAGTCGGGGGCAGGGGCGGCTTCGGCGGCACGAGAGGTGAAGGCGGCGATGCCCGGGAAGGTGGTCCGGGTGCTGGCGCAGCCGGGCGAGGCGGTGGAAGCGGGGCAGGGGCTGCTGATTCTGGAAGCGATGAAAATGCAGAACGAACTGCGGAGCCCGCGGGCCGGGGTGGTGGCGGCGGTGCGGGTGGGGGAGGGCAGCACGGTGACGTCGGGGCAGGTACTCGTTACACTGGAATGATCGATGCCTAACCCCGCCTGCCCCCACTGCCAAGGATCCGGTTGGATCATCGTCGAACGGAATGCGATCAGCGGGGCCAAGCGCTGCGAATGCGTGCTGGCTGACCAGCAGCAGGAGAACTGGGACAACGCGGGTATCCCGCCGTTGTACGAGAACGCCTCGCTCGATAATTTCGTGCTGCCGGCGGACAACCAGATTGCCTTCCGGAATTTGCAGAACGTCATGTTGATCGTGCGGGGCTACGCGAAGGAATTTCCGGCGGTGGAAAAGCCGGGGCTGCTGCTGATCGGCGAACCGGGGACGGGGAAGACGCATTTGGCCGTGGCGGCGCTGCGAACGCTGATTGGCCGGGGCTTTTCGGGCCTTTTCTACGACTACCAGCACCTCCTGCAGAGTATTCGTTCGAGCTACGACCCGGCCAGTGGCGGGGGCGATCGGGAAGCTTACTCCTCGGCGCTGGACTCGCAGTTGCTGCTGCTGGATGATTTAGGGGCACACCGGATTACGGACTGGGTGGAAGACACCGTTACGAGCCTGATCACGCATCGCTGTAACAATCGCAAGCCGATTATTGCGACGACGAATCTATCGGACCCGGACATTGGCGGGGCGGGCCGGGCAACGACGACCGGGAGCGGCCGCGAGTACGGCCGCACCCTCGCCGATCAGATTGGGCTTCGCGCGCGGAGTCGTCTGTTCGAAATGTGCCGCGTGATCCGCATGCCGCAAATCGAAGACTACCGTTTTCGCAAAGCCCGGATTAGTTAGCTGGCCGAATCACCGCTGGGGCCGTAAATCGAGGGCACCTTCGCCCCCATGGGCCGGAGATAGGCCGACAATTGGCCTCGATGGTGAATCGAATGGCCCATGGCGAAGCCGATGAAGTTGACGGCGGGCATGGTGAACGCTCCGCCCCACACCGAGATTACGGCGGCGAGATCTTCGGGGCTTTTGGCCTGCAGGCGGCCGATGACGGCGGTCAATTCCTTGTCGAACCATGCGACGACTTCAGCAGCCGAACCGAGAGCGTTGACGGCTTCGGGGAAGGCCGCATCGCCGCCGACGCTGGCCATTTCGAGAATCATGATCTCGGCTCCGGCTGTGTGTTTGACGAGATCCAACGCCTTCATCGACTTATCGTCGGGGGCATAATCGTATTTATCCGCCGGCACTGCCGCGAAAACTCGCTTGGTGGCGGCCGATTCCATCGTTATATTGCCGATTAGAAAATCAGCAATCGCCTTTGCATCATGAGGGGTCATGGAGACACTTTACCTCAAATGCAAAGCTGATCCTATCGTTGGTGATGTGGCGGGCGCATAGCGTGGCTTCCGGGGGGACACGGGAGGGGGATGTTCCTTTGTGAACGTTATCGGATTGTTTGCCGAAGTTATCTGTTTTTCAAGAATAACAACACTTAGTGGAGATGCGCCGATACGATCCTGACGTTTTTCTTTTTTCACCTTGCGCGTGTTATACCTAGATATGCCAGCAAGGAAATCTGCAGGGTGTACGTTTCATTGCACCTTTTACAAGTGTGGCAGCCAATGGGTCCGGGATGTATTAAGCGACCCAGCAATCGTGGCCCACAGTCATATCCCGCTCGTGGGAGCCGGTCGGGATATACCGGGCGCAGGGTGGCCCGTCCTCGACGCAGGCGAACTGGCCAGCCCGCTTTACACGGCCACAACCGAAGATTGGTACAACCGCCCGAATCCGCGGCCGGATGACCGGTGTCTGGTGGTGGTCCGCGACCCGCGGGATATGATCGTTTCGCTGGTGACATCGCTGGCGTTGAGTCATACGCCCAATGAGGTGACCACCTTGCTTCGGCTCCCGCTTCGGCACGCTGATCGGAGTGACCGGATTCGGATTGGAATTCACTTATTCACTTATTGGTCGGCGCAGTTCGACTCTTGGTTCAAAAACCCCCTGGGTGCGCGGGAGATGCGCCTGGACTATTCGGAACTGATCGGCGACGAACAGAAGGAATTCCGCCGGATCTTCGAGTTTCTTGGTTGGAAGATTCCGGACGAAGTGACGAGTGAAGTCATCACGCGGCACTCCTTCCAGGCGACCAGTGGCGGGCGAAAGGCTGGCGAAGAAAACGAGTTCAGCCATCGGCGTAAGGGCGTCAGCGGCGATTGGCGAAACCACTTTACACGAGAGACCGGAGAGATGTTCGAGGTCGCCTGCCCCGGCCTTTTGCGGTTGTGTGGATACGTGGACCGGGACGACTGGTGGCAGTCGCTTCCGCTGCAGACTGAAGCGGCAGCAACGTCGTCCGAACGGAGCTTCGACCAACTTCTTACCGTGCTGGCGGAACAAGGGACGGAGCTCGCAATCATCCGGCAAGCGGCCGAGGAGCGGCTGCGTAATTTAAAAGAACTAAACGAACTTCACCAAAAAGCGCAGGCGAGAGAAGAGATGTATCGCTCGGCGGCGGAGCAACGGGGGCGTGCTATCGACCAGATGCACGAGCGCTACGGTTCTTTACAAACAGAGGTAGCGAACTTTCGGGAGGCGAACGAGCAGCGGCTTCAAGACCTCGAAAGGTTGAACGAGCTTTACCACAAGGCGCAAGCGGACGCCGACATGTACCGGTCCGCGGCGGAGCAACGGGCGCGTGATGTCGACCAGATGCACGGGTTGAGCGTTCGGTTGCAGACAGAGGTGGCGGAGTATCGGGAGGCGAACGAGAAGCGGCTTCAAGACCTCGAAAAGATGCCCGAGGTTTACTACAAGGCGCAGCAGGACGTCAACATGTATCGATCGGTGGCAGTGCAACGGGCGCAAAAAGTCGACCCGATGCACGAGCTGAGCCCTTCCTTTCAAGCAGAGATGGCGGGCTATCGGGAGGCGAACGGGCGGCTTCTTCAGGACCTCGAAACGATGAATGAGATTTGTCGCAAGGCGCAGCAGGACGTCAACATGTACCGTTCGGCGGCAGAGCAACGGGCGCGTGATGTCGACCAGATGCACGAGTTGAGCGCTTCTTTGCAAACGGAGTTGGCGGAGTATCGGGAGGCGAACGAGCAACGTCTGCAAGACCTCGAAAA
>JBKJLJ010000215.1:0-7261 GCA_046597015.1 Bryobacteraceae bacterium | reverse complement strand
AATCGGGTCGCCCAGACGCGCCTTGAATTTCAGCGTCCGGTAGCCCTTCGCCACTGCGGTTTCGCCCACCTTGATCAGGTCGTCAAACGTCCGCTGCGCCGTCCAGTAGGACACCGCAACTTTATCCTGCATCCGTCCGCCGAGCAATGAGCAGACCGGCAGTCCGGAGCTCTTGCCCATCAGGTCGAACATGGCGATCTCAAAGCCGTCGGCGGTCGTCGGCTCAGGCAACTTGCCGTCCACCTCCTCCATCCGCTTGCCCTTCAGGAAGTTGGCGTTCTGTTGGGCGGCCGCATCGGTCACCTCGCGGGCGGTCTCGCCCAGCCCCACCATGCCGTTGTCGGCGTAGAGCTTGATCAGGAACTTAGGGTAGGTATCGAAGACCACCAATCGCTGGTCCAGCGTCGGCCCGTAGTTCTCGCTGTACACCACCACGGGCTTCATCCGAACCACTTCTTTGATCAGCTCTACCCGTTCAATCTTCACCGAAGCGGCACGTAGCCCCGCCGCGGCCAGACCACCTAGAAAGAGACGCCGTTTCATCGGGCTATTCTATCCCGTAGCGTAGTAGACTGGGGCACTGATGCTGACCGCTGAGAACTTGAAGAAAGCCTACGGATCCTTGCAGGCGGTCGACGGAGTTTCCTTTCGTGTCGGCCCCGGCCAAGTGTTCGGCCTGCTGGGTCCCAACGGAGCCGGAAAGACCACCACCATCGGCATGCTCGCCGGACTCGTCGCGCCCGACACGGGCGAGGCCCGTATCGCCGGTCACCCCATCACCGGAGACACCAGTCCGCAGAAGCGGCGGCTGGGCGTTGTCCCGCAAGAACTGGCCCTATTTGAAGAGCTCTCGGCCACCGCCAACCTCTCCTTGTTCGGCGCACTCTATGGGCTCAGCGGTGCCGTGGCGGCTAAGGAGCAGGCCCGCGTGCTCACGCTCGTCGGCCTGGCCGATCGCGCCAAAGACAAGGTCGGCACCTTCTCGGGCGGCATGAAACGCCGGCTCAATTTGGCTGCTGCGTTGCTCCACGATCCCCAGGTCATCCTGCTCGATGAGCCGACCGTCGGAGTCGACCCCCAAAGCCGCAACGCCATCTTCGACAACCTCGAAACCTTGAAGGCCGCCGGCAAGACGCTGCTCTACACGACCCACTACATGGAAGAAGCCGAGCGGCTCTGCGACCATATCGCCATCATGGATCACGGCAAGGTGATCGCCACCGACACCGTCGCTGGACTGCTGCGACACGCACCCATCAGTAGTTTCGTCTTGATCGACCTGGTCGCTAACGACTTCGCGAATCTGCTCGAAGCCGCGGCCTTGCCGGGCGTCCAGAGCGCGACGCTCAACGGCAGGCAACTCCGCCTTGGCGTCCAGAGCATGGACGATCTTCCGGAACTGCTTCGCTGGCTATTAAGCCACGGCGGGGAATTTGAACATGTTCAGACTGAGCGGCCCACGCTCGAAACCGTCTTCCTTCATCTCACCGGCCGGAGCCTCCGCGACGCATGACCGCCTTTCTCGCTCTCGTCCGCAAGGACCTGCAAATCTTCTTCGGCGATACCCGCGCCGTCATCATGGCCTTCGCCGCGCCCATCCTGATCGGTAGCTTCTTCGGGTATGTCTTCGGCGGCAACCAGACCAAGAAAGATGCCACCCGGATGGAAGTCCTCTTCGTCGATCAGGAACAAGGGCCCGTGGCCAAACAGCTGCTGGCCGCTTTGCAGCAGGACGCGAACTTGCAGGTGAGCCCATCGGCCCTCGAGCCCGCGCGAGAGGCTGTTCGCAAAGGCAAAGCCCCCGTCGCCATCGTCATTCCGGCAGGCTTCGGCGACCAAGCCGCGCAAGCGCTGTTCGGCTCCAGTCCCAAGCCGGAGATCACCGTGCTCTTCGACCCATCCCATCAAACCGAAGCCAGCATGGTGCGGGGAATCCTGACCGGCCAAGTCATGCAGACCGTGACCAAGGAGGCGTTCTCGAACAACTCGACCGTAACCAACTCGCGGGAGAGGCTCAAGGACTCCCGGATGGAGCCATCACGGAAGGCGGCTCTGACCACCTTACTCGACAGTTTGGAGAAGTATGGCAGCACCCCCGGTACCGGCAGCGGTGACGGACTGACGGTGCCTTTCTCGACGAAGGACGAAGCGATGACGGCACGCTCCGGCATCGCTTACAACTCCTACGCCCACTCCTTCGGTGGCATGGCGATTCAGTTTATGCTCTTCATGGGCATCGACGTTGGGATCGGCCTCTTGCTGCTTCGCCGGCGCGGACTATGGCGGCGATTCCGCGCCGCGCCCCTTTCAAAGACCGTCCTGCTCGGCAGCCGGGCCGCGAGCGCAATGCTCGTGGGCATGCTGATTTTAACCGTCGTGTTCACCTTCGCCCGGCTGGTCTTCGGGGTGAAGATCGAAGGCAGCTTGTTGGGCTTCCTCGGCGTCTGTGCGGCGTTCTCCCTGATGACCGCGGCCTACGGACTACTGATCGCCGCGATCGGCAAAACGCCGGAAGCGGCCCGCGGTCTGGCTACTCTCGCCACCCTGCTGATGGTTATGATGAGCGGCGCGTGGGTCCCCAGCTTCCTGTTCCCCTCCTGGATGCAAGGGATCACCAAGGCGGTGCCGGCCCGCTGGGCGATGGACGGACTCGACGCCATGACCTGGCGAGGTCTGGGTATTGAAGAGGCTCTCCTGCCCATCGCGGTACTGCTGGCCAGCGCCGTCGTCTTCGGAGCGATCGCCGTTTGGCGGTTCCGCTGGGAAGCCGATTGACCCCATGCGATCAATCTTCCACGTCGACATGGACGCCTTCTTCGTCTCGGTCGAAGAGCTGTACGACCCGGCGTTGAAGGGCAAGCCGGTCGTGGTCGGCGGGCAATCCGATCAACGCGGGGTCGTCTCGGCGGCCTCCTACGCGGCTCGGAAGTTCGGCGTCCACTCGGCGATGCCGTTGCGGACCGCTCACCAGTTGTGCCCCCAGGCGATCTTCGTCGAAGGCCATCCGGACCGGTACCGGAAGTATTCGAACCACGTCAAAGGGGTGATGGAGCAGTTCACCCCGCTCGTCGAGATGGCCTCGATTGACGAGGCCTATCTCGACATGACCGGAACCGAGCGCCTGCACGGTCCGCCCATGCTGGCGGCGCATAAGCTGCACAACGCCATCAAGGCCGAGACCGGGCTGAACAACTCGACCGGTGCGGCAACGTCGCGCTTGGTGGCCAAGATCTGCTCCGACCAAGCCAAGCCGCACGGTATCGTCTGGATCCCGCCCGGCGCGGAGGCCGCGTTTCTCGCCCCGCTGGACGTCCGGAAGATTCCCGGCGTCGGCAAGGTGACCGAGGCCAAGCTGCACCGCTACGGCATTCGCCAGGTGGGCGACCTGGCCACCCTGGAACCCAAGTTTCTCGCCGAGCACTTCGGCCAATGGGGCCTGGCCTTGGCAGGTAAGAGCAAAGGCCTCGACGCGGGCGGCTGGTTTCGAGGGGAGATCGGCGACGAGCAGGACCCGAAATCGATCAGCCACGAACATACCTTTAATGTCGATACCGCCGACGTGGACTCGCTCGAAGCCACGCTCGCGCACATGAGCGAGAAAGTGGGTCGACGCCTCCGGGAGCAGGGCTTCTACGCCCGGACCGTTCAACTGAAGTTGCGCTATTCGGACTTCTCTACCATTACCCGGGCGCTCACATTGAACCACGCGACGCAGACCGACACCGAGATCTACGAGACCGCGCGGGACCTGCTGCGGAAGAACTGGCGGGCGGGCCAAGCCATCCGGTTGCTCGGGGTACAGACCTCCGGGTTTTCAGAGCAAGCGGGCCAAATGGATCTGCTCGATGGCGCTCGGCACGAGCGGATGAACAAGGCGCTGCATGCCGCCGATAAGCTGCGGGACAAGTACGGCGAAGCGTCGGTTTCGCTCGCCCTGGGGATGAAAGGTCGATTCAAGGAACGGACGCACGACGCCCTGCCTAACGACGCCAAGCCGAAAAAGTGAGATCCTGGAGGGTCATGTCTGAGCCCCTTGGCTTGCTCCTGACCGAGCAGCGCAATCCCCGATCCGCGAACATCGACCAGGTATCGACCGCCGAGATGCTGGCCATCATCAACGCCGAAGACCGAACAGTGGCCGAGACCGTGGAACGGGCGATTCCCGCCATGACGGCGGTGCTCGATCTACTCTTGGCGCGGGTGCAGGGCGGCGGCCGGCTGTTCTACATTGGCGCGGGGACCAGCGGCCGGCTCGGCGTGCTGGACGCCTCCGAATGCCCGCCCACCTACAACGTCCCGTATGAGATGGTCCAAGGAATTATGGCCGGCGGGATGACGGCGCTGTACAAGGCTACCGAGGCCAGCGAGGATTCACCCGCCCTGGGCGCGGCCGATGTCGAAGCCAAGGGCTTCACGGCGCAGGATACGCTCATCGGCATCGCGGCCAGCGGACGAACGCCGTATGTGATCGGCGCACTCGAGTATGCCCGGGCCCTCGGCGGATTGACGGTGGCGCTGGTCTGCGTGCCGGATAGCAAGATGGCCACCGCCGCCGAGCATACGATCGCCGTACCCACGGGGCCGGAGGTTGTGACCGGCTCAACGCGGATGAAAGCCGGCACAGCGACCAAGCTCGTGCTGAACATGCTGTCCACCGGGTTGATGATCCGGCTGGGCTATACGCACGGGAACCTGATGGTGAACGTGCAGCCGAAGAATGAGAAGTTAGTGGACCGGGCCATCCGCATCATCGCCGCGGCAACGGGCGTGGAGCGGGCCGAGGCCGAGCGGCTTTTTGAAGCGGCGGGCCGGAACGTCAAGCAAGCGATACACCTACATCATGGATAAGTTTTCGATTCAAGGCGGGACCGCCCTACGCGGCACCGTAGCCGCCAGCGGGGCGAAGAATTCCGCGCTACCCGCGCTGGCCGCATGCCTGCTGACGAGTGAGGCGGTGACGCTGTCGCGCATCCCGCGGGTGAAAGACATCCGCACCATGCAGAGCCTGCTGGCTCACATGGGAGCGACGGTGGAAGAGTCCAGCCCCGACGTCACCCTCGTGCACGCCGCTTCCCTGCCCCGCCCGGAAGCGCCCTACGACGTCGTGAAGACGATGCGGGCGTCGAGCCTGGTGCTGGGGCCGCTCGTGGCGCGGACGGGCCGGGCGCGCGTCTCGATGCCCGGAGGCTGCGCCATCGGAGCACGGCCCATCAACCTGCACATGACGGCGCTGGAGCAGTTGGGCGCGCGTATTGAGCAGTCGCACGGCTACGTCGAAGCGACGGCACCGGACGGTCTGCGTGGCGGGCCGATTCACTTTGACCGGATCACGGTGACCGGGACCGAAGACATCCTGATGGCGGCGGTGCTGGCGCGGGGCGAGACGGTGATCACGAACGCGGCGCGGGAACCCGAAGTGGTGGACCTCTGCGATCTGCTCGTCAAGATGGGCGCAACGATCAGCGGGGCGGGGACGTCGACGATTCACGTGCAAGGGGTGACGGCGCTGCACGCGGCCGAACACCGGATCATCGCCGACCGGATTGAGGCCGGGACGTTGCTGCTGGCCGGGGCCATCACCGCGGGAGACTTGACCGTGACCGACTGCTTGCCCGAGCACCTATCGGCATTGAACGCGAAACTGCGGCAGGCCGGCTTTGAAGTGACCGAGCCGACGCCGTCGAGCCTCCGGATTCGGCCGCAAGGGAAGCTGCGCAGCGTCGATATGACAACCGAGGAGCACCCGGGCTTTGCGACCGACTTGCAGGCGCAGTACATGGCCTTGATGACCCAGGCGGACGGGATCGCGATGGTCACCGAGACGATCTTCGAGAACCGGTTCATGCACGTCTCCGAGCTAAACCGGATGAACGCGAACATCCGGATCGATGGGCGCAAGGCGCTAGTGGCGGGGCCGCGGCCGTTGACCGGGGCGCAGACGATTGCCAGCGACCTGCGGGCGAGCGCGTCGCTCGTGCTGGCGGCACTCGTGGCCGAAGGCGAGACCGTGATCGACCGGGTTTATCATATGGACCGGGGCTACGAACGGATCGAAGAGAAGCTGCAGTCAGTCGGGGCCCGGATTCGCCGGATACAATAAAACCATGGCCCATAACCCTGGTTTTCTAGCGATTGTGAACGACGCGAAGAGTCGCGTGGCAGAGATTGACGTAACCCAGTACGTCGCATTGCGAGCGACGGGCGAAGCACACATCCTGGTGGACACGCGGGAGGAGAGCGAGTGGAACGCCGGGCACGTAGCCGGGGCAGTCCACCTGTCAAAGGGCGTGATCGAGCGGGATGTGGAGACGAAGATCCCAGCCAAGGCTACGAAGCTAGTGCTGTATTGCGGAGGAGGATTCCGGTCTGCGCTGGTGGCCGACAATCTGCAGAAGATGGGCTACACCGACGTGATCTCGCTCGACGGCGGCTGGAAGGCCCTGCTAGAAAATAATGAAGTAGCTAAAGCAGGCCCAGAGAAAGTAGCACAGGCATAGTGTCTCGGCGAACCGGAAAAACTTGAAGAAGCCCGCGGACATGAACTCGAAGCGGATCATCATCGCGAAGATGACCGCGGCGTAGACCGCGGACGGAGCGATAAAGCTGCCAACCGAACGAACGTAGCCAACCATCGCGAGATAGTAAACTAACGGCACGTTGCTTTCTGGGCGGAGATTTCGGCGCCCCACAAGCAGCCACGCCGTCAGGATGAAGACGACGACGGCGAGGACTCCAAGATCAGTCGTACGGATTCGCATAGGGGTGGCCCCCAGGCATTAGAACGACCAGCTCAGACTCGTATAACCGGTATGAGCGTTGTAGTCCTGCAGCTTGAGGAGTTTCTCTTTGTAATTGTAATACTGCCAGCCCAGATTCCAACGCATTTTCTTATGTAACTGAATGGAAAAACGAGCCAGTGGCGTCTCGTAAGTTAAGGGGAAAGCCTGATCCATCAACGCAACCCCTAGGCGGGCGGCGTCCTGAATACGGTGATAACCCAAGTAGATGTCGGCTCGCTTGGCGACGTTGATCTGGGCACCGAGGCGGGTTTGGCGGAGGCGGGAGCGGTAAAAACTGCGGTCGTTCTCGACGAGTTCGCCGAGGGAGAAGTAGGCGAGGCCGGTAACGGTTTCGATGTGCGTGTGGCCGTAACCGGCTTCGAGGGTTACAAAGCTGCGGGGGCCCCAAGTGCCATCAATGGAAGCGACGCGGGTGCGGGCACTATGGACGAAGAGCGAAGTGGAGTTGAGGTTGTAGTTGG
>JBKJLJ010001082.1:0-5480 GCA_046597015.1 Bryobacteraceae bacterium | reverse complement strand
TGACGGTGAACCCGGCGATTGGGGTGACGGTGACGCCGGGGACGGCGAGCGTGGTGGCTGGGACGGCGGTGCAGTTGTCTGCGTCCGTGACGGGGACGACGAATACGGGAGTGACGTGGACGATGAGTCCGTCTGTGGGTTCGCTTTCGGCTACGGGGTTGTATACGGCGCCGCTGGCGGTGAGCGCGTCAACGCCGGTGAGAGTGACGGCGACGAGTGTGGCGGATGGGACGAAGCAGGGAAGCGCGGTGGTGACGGTGAACCCGGCGATTGGGGTGACGGTGACGCCGGGAACGGCGAGTGTGGTGGCGGGGACGGCGGTGCAGTTGAGTGCGTCTGTGGCGGGGACGACGAATCAGGGAGTGATGTGGACGATGAGTCCGTCTGTGGGTTCGTTTTCGGCTACGGGGTTGTATACGGCACCGCTGGCGGTGAGCGCGGCAACGCCGGTGACGTTGACGGCGACGAGCATGGCGGACGGGACGAAGCAGGCATCATCGGTGGTGACGGTTAATCCTTCCGCTCCGATTTCACTCCGCCGGTATGAGATCCGTGAGGTGAACGGAGTTGGTTATGGGAGGCAGGTGGTAGGGGTAGGGGAGTTAGGAGTGGGAGTGGAAGCGGGGAATGCGTATATGGAGGGTCCAGGGGGAGTGGAGGTAGCGTATCAGGTAGCCAGTGATGGGCGAGTGTTGGTGGAAGCGGGGTTGGGAGCGGGGGAGGTAAAGGAGTGGAGATTGATGGGAGGGAGGGGGCCAGGGAATTTGAGCGGAGGGGTGGTGGTACGGGATGGTGGAGCGTATTACGAGGTAAGCAACGGATTGACGGGAGTGCGGGTGTATAAGGGCGGGAGCGAGAGGAGAGGGGTGGGGATCGGGACGTTGAGCGTAAGCGGAGGGGTTGGGACGATCACAACGGTGGTGGACCACAATCTGGAGACGGTGGTGGAAGACGCGCAGATGCCCACGTCGCGGCAGCAGGTAACGGTAGAGGGGATAACGGGCGCGTGCTCGTATCTGAATGGGAGGAGTTATGCGGTGCGGGAGGGAGTAGATGTTTGGGGTCCGTCCGCGCGGACGGTGAAGATTGCGGGAATTGCGGGAAGTAACTGTACGGCGAATGATGGGCGATTGACCTTGGAGGAGACGGGGAAGGCGGCGATCCAGGGGATTCAGTTGGCGGATGGGAGTTGGACGGCTGGGGGAGGGGAGCGGCTGCGTTGGAGGGACGGGTATGGGTTATTTAACGGGAAGGTGTTGAACGCCAAGCGGGTGGAGACGCGATTGGTGGAGCGAGGACCTGTACGAGTGGAGCTGGAGGTGAGCTATAGCTACAACCGGCCGACGCGGGAATTTAACGAAGAGCGCGCCTGCGCGACGGCGGGGTTGGGAAGCGCGCCATGCACGATTCCCGGAGGGGAAGGGTATTACAAGACGAGAATCCGGGTGGATGCCAGCCAGCCATCAGTGTTGATTGAAGACGACACCGATATGGATTTCAGCTACAACGTGGAGTTTTACGCAAGCGTGCGGCCGAATCAGGGGCGGTACCGTGGGCATGGAGCGGACCGGGTGGAATGGGGACGAGAACCGGATGGGCAGCAGTATCGCTCGATGCATGAGCGGCCGGCGATGGACGCGTTACGGGATTTTGATTACAGCCGGTCGATAACGGCTGGCTACAACACGTCGGACAGCACGATACAGCGGATGTCGGCGTGGAATCCGTGGTTGCGGAATGCGGGGTGGTACTGGATGCTGTACAACAAAGAGGCGGGAGCGGCGGCGCCGTTAGTGGGGGTGTTTGCGGGGCGAGCGTCGCGGGCGGTGGGGATGTCGGATACGGGGCCGGGAATCTATACGATACCGGGAGCGGGCGGGCAGCACCAAGCTGGCATCAGTTTTCAGACAGGGCGGAAGGGAGCGGATGCGACGGCGTCGCGGACGAGCCGGATGTCGTGGGGAATATTCGTGGGGAGAAAAGGGACCGATCTGGGAGATCCGTATCAGATCCAGAGCATCAACCGGCAGATGAATCTACATGGTGGGATCAATCTGGACAAGGTAAGGGGCTACCAGGCCGGTTATAGCTGGAGCGGGCAGAGCGGACTGTATATGACTGCCGAGGCGTACCGGAAGGTGGTAGACAGGGTGCGGAACGACAATGCCTACTATCAGTATTTGTATAACGCCGAGCCGTCGGCGCGGCCTTTGCTGGACGTGTGGCGGGATGGGACGGGAGCCAAGGCGAGAGCGCAAGCGGCGGAGGTGATCGGGTTTGCGCGGGACTTGGTAGACCGGTTGGCGAATCAGGGAGGGATCTACGAATTCCAGTATCACTACTGGATGGGGGGTTTGGAGATGAGCCGGCGGGCGGTGTACATCAACGATCTATTGCTGAACGATCAGGTGCCGGCCGGAGATAAAGAGAAGCTGAAGGCGGCGGCGGCGGTATTTTTGGGAGTGCTGTGGGACGACGACTTCGTACCGTTGAGCACGTGGGCGGTAAGCGGGTTGAGTCTGGGGACGGCGAACATGCCTGCGCAACAGCAGGAGTACCGGTATCTGTATGCGCTGTTGCTGCCGGACCATCCGCTGGTCGCGGGCCAGACGGCGGTGATTCAGAACGGGATAGCTGGGAACGTACGGAACGAGATTAACGAACAAGGGACGCACCGGGCGTCACCGCACTATGCGGGAGCGTCGATGGGGCCGCTGTTGAGCACGCTGCAGCAGTTGCAGGTGGGGACGGGGATCGACATATTTGCCAGCGAAGATAGGCTGGGGAAGTTTGCGGAGTTCTATTTGAACCTGCTGACGCCGAACGAGGTACGGTTTGGGGGAAAGCGAAAGCTGGTGTCGATCGGTGATGGATCGACGGAGGGTTCGGAGTTATTCGGTCAGATGGCGACTGGATTTTCTCGGAGCAAGCCGGAGTTGAGCCAGCGTTTGATGGGGGGATGGACTTCGATGGGCAAGCCGCAATCGGGATTTCATGGGACGACGGTGGTGAAGATCGATGAGAGTCTGCCGGTGGTGTCACCGGAGCTAGGGAGCGCGACCTACCCGGGGTCATATAGCGTGTTGCGGCACGAGTATGGGACGGCGCGGGAAACGGCGACGTGGATGGTGAACGGAGACTTTTACTCCGACCACCGGCATCAGGACGCCGGGAGCGTCTCGATTTATGCGCTGGGCGCGCCGTTAAGTGTAGATTGGGGGAGTTTGTATGCGCCGGCGGCCAGCGGGGGGTATGCGCACAGCGCGGTGTTGCCGGAGAGTGTATTAGGAAGGAGCTGGGACGCCGACAGTCCGCCGGTGGGGAATCAGATTTTGTCGCCGTGGAACAATGCGGTGCAGGAGACGTTCCTGAAGTTCGGGCGGAGCAGTTTGGTGAAGGCCAGTTTCCAGACCGGGAATGGAACGAAGTGGACGCGAACGGTGCGGTCCATTCATGCCAATCCGGATCGGCCAGTGATAGTAATCGACGACGAGTTTACCGGGGCCGATGCGGGGGCTGCGAAGGTGTTCAGTTTCAACCTGATGGCGCAGGGAGCAGTGCAAACGCCGGCCGGAACGGTGGTGCCGCCGCTCCGGTTGTATGAAGCGTATGGGACGAGAAAAGAAATGCCGTCGGCCAGTCAGGCGATGTCGTTGGGGGCGGGATGGAACCGGTTCGGGTTTACCGGCCAGTGGCTGATCGACTTCGACGTCCATGTGAAGGCCAATGCCGGCGATCAAGCACTCATCGGGAACTGGGCCCACGACTGGCACCCGTCCACCGAACAAGCAGAGTTCCGCAATGCTAATGCTAGAGAGTTCCGCGAAGAACAGCACATCCTTCGTCACCGGACGGCCGGACCTTTACAGACACTCTTATTGGCTCGCCGAAAAGGAGATCCAAGCTACCAAACGGTTTCACAGAACGAATCGAACACGATCATCACAACGGCTATTGACGAGACGATTCTGAACAAAGATTACTCTGCCTATCGGTCGTCCACGCGCGTATCAGTTACATCGTACGGGAGTCAATCCGTCACTGCCAACGGGATCTTGATCAGCGGAGGACCCACGGAAGTTGAGATACAGACCGGGCAAGTTTCCATAACTGTTCATGGATCCGGCGGCTCCCGGCGTCTGGCGCTTCCTGTGCCGGTCCGGCTCGTCAATGGGCTTCGATATGAGGCAGGGCTCCTTGTTGTCGACTACTATGGAGGGGCGCCGCTTCAACTAACAACTCAGCTACAGTAAACTGAGCGGGGCCACCTCACTTACGATTTCTGGTTTTAGCGGCGTGGGCTACGGCCGAAATCTCCGGTCCTGATAGTAGAGACGGATCGCAACTTGAATTTCCTGTCAGACAGTTTTCATAGGTGCGCTTTTTAGATGCCGCCGAAACCAGCGCTAACTCCTGAGATCCCAGCAGAAGAGGATCGCAACTAGATAAACCGGTCAAGCAACTGCGTATATTTTTGTCTCGCATCAATGTCAGTACCAAGGCGAGATCATCCTTACTCAACAACAGTGGATTACAAGACGCCGACATTTGTCTGCAGCGATCTAGATTGTGGCGCTTTGCCACTTCTCGCACGGCGGCGAGTTCGTCTTTGTTCAGATCGACAGGATTGCATATGGCCAGACTCTCCATGCAGTTGTCTACATTTCTCTTATGAGCGGTGGCTACGATAGCGGCCGCGTCGGCGGCCGTGAGCTCAAGTGGATTACAAGTCGCCATGCCCATCGAGCATCTCTCCACGTTCCGCTTTCTGCGTTTGTCGTTCACTTGTTGTGCTTCTTCCTTGCTTAGGCGTGACGGGTCGCATTGCGCAAAACCATTCATGCAACGCTCAAAATTTCGCTTGCGTGAAGCAACGCCAACGAGCTGAAAGTCAGATGGAGAGAGAGAGGCAATATCGCACGAAGAAAAGCCCTGCAAGCACAGGTTAAGATTTCTATCGGGTACTGTTTGGGCGAGGGCGCTCACGGCAATAAACCCTGCCAGAACAAGCTTATTGTGTATCACGATACGATTAACCTACTCGCTTCAGGAGTTCCTGGATTTGGGAATCATAAGGCTTCGGAGGATTGTTCGCAATAGCTCTGTGGAGGGCCTCCTTGGCCTTAGCGGTTAGACCCTGATCGACATAAACCATTGCTAGCCGATACTGGAAGATAGGATTCTGCGGATACTTCTGGGCTAAGCGAGTGAAGACCTGGAGTGCGCTGTCAAGCTGGCCCCGCTTCAAATACACGAAACCAACGGTGTCGAGGATGGTCGGATTGTCCGGGGCTCGTCGCCGCACATCCTCGGCGATGGCGAGCGCTTCCTCAAGGCTCTTCCCGGTTTCCGCAAGAAGGTACGCGAGATTGTTCATGACGGTCCCATTATTGGGCAGTATTCCTAGACTTCGGCGATAGCTGGCGATGGCGGCGTCTTTTCGGCCAGCTGCATCGAGCGCGGATCCGAGATAGGCGGGC